>JBAVBF010000492.1:0-13432 GCA_049586115.1 Thermoanaerobaculia bacterium
ATTCAAAGACGGTCGTAAACCCGTTACGACCTGCCTCAATGCTATTGCACCGCGTTTCGTCAAATTGATCACCCCAAGGCCATATTCGCGCATCCCCACCGCGTGCTGCTTTCTCCCACTCGGCCTCTGTCGGAAGCGAAACATCGTCACCGCTCAGTGCGCTTAACCAAGTGCAATAGTCAGATGCGTCGTCCCAGGAGACGTAATTAGCGGGGTAGTCAGCCCTTTCCTCTAGCGGCATCCCGGTTCTAACCGCTTCCGCGTCCCACTGCTCTGGAAACGACCTCCCGATAGCTCGCAAGTATGCGGCATACTGTCTCACCGTCGTCGGATATTTCGCCATCCAGTAATGTGAGATGAATACCTCACGGAGGGGCCTCTCGCGCTCTCCGGCATCGGGATCGGAATTGTCGCTTCCAACACAAGCTGTGCCTTCTGCGATCGGCTCGAAGACATGCCCGTTGTGCGCCCGTGGCAGAAGAGTCAATAGCTCCACGTTCGCTCTACCACTCTAAAGTCACTTCGAAAGTGCTTTCGGCTGAACCTTTGCAAATCAGGGCTATCAGACCTTCAGACTCTACTGAAAGCGAGAATCCGAACTTGACCGACGCCTTGCGAGGCGAAACGGTTTCCATGATCCCCTTCAACTCGGTGCAAATACCCGTAATTGCTGGGAGAATTTTGCGAAAGTCGCTACGAATCTCCGTGTCGCCGACTAGTCGCTCAGCAGAACCACGAACCGCCTCCACGAGCGCCGTAGCGCCGTTCTCAAGCTGAATGACGACAACATCCTTACTTGGCATTGCTTAGCCTTTCATTGCTAACTTGTGTACGTCGGTATTGAATCGAGATGATCGAGTAGGCCGAGCGCTTCGTCTAATAATACGGCCATGCCGCGCTCACCGATCGCGACGCCATAAAGAATGTCGCCAACGCCATCATCGGGTTCGGCGTCTACTGCAGTATAGAGGTCTGCAACATGACGATCATCAACGGTGACGTGTAAATCAAAAAACTCCGTTACCAGTGCGGGATAGTAGC
This sequence comes from Thermoanaerobaculia bacterium, assembly GCA_049586115.1. Taxonomy (GTDB): domain Bacteria; phylum Acidobacteriota; class Thermoanaerobaculia; order Gp7-AA8; family Gp7-AA8; genus JADGNZ01. Next base: position 1,042 of record JBAVBF010000492.1, read on the forward strand.
GTGCGAACGCTTGCTTCGCGGCCCCGTAAGTAATCGGTGTGATCGCCTCGTTAACGAGCATGTAGCCCAAGGCAACGGCTTCAGGCGCGCCGGAAGAGACATTGTAGGCCAGCGACAGGGCAAATTGGATACCAGCTCGCTCACGATATGCAAGAAATTGGTCCTGCGAAATACCGACATCGTGCAGGAGTCGGAGATAGTGGCGAAAATGGGCCTCCGCCGGATTACCATTGCCGAGCTCGTCGTCCAAGTTATGTTGCAAGACAACGCGCAGCTGTGGCACGGTCGCTGAGACAAGCGTGTTTCTTAGAACGTCAGGGAATGAGCGGCTTTCCCGCCCCGCACACATTACCCAGCGTTGCGCCTGTTGTTCCGTGAGTGTATCGGCATGCGCAGCAACCACGAACGGATGGTCGCGCAGACGTTGCAGACTGGCATCGATCGCGGTCTCAACAGATTGACGGTTCATTCGGCATCCTCCGTTACACCAGATTCACTTCTCCAAAGGGTAAACCGACCGGTGAGCTCCTCAAGCTGCGGCCGGTCGCCGTAAAGCAATATGCCCAAGTAGTTGATTTGCTCCTCTCTGGTTCCAGCGATCGCCTCGCCTAACTCGTCGTCGTGACCAGTCGAGAGCATCTGCGAAGGGTAGTCGATGATAAAAATACCGGGCGTTTTCCGCGCAGACTCCAGAACGCGTCGGAGTTTGCCTTGCTTCACTTTAGTAATGATGAATGGATACTTTGCGATACCTACATGCGAGTTTCCGGTTGCGTCGACCAAGGGGTTGCGTCCCATTAAATCGCGGTCGGGGCAATGAGCTCCCAGGGATACGGCCATGTGACCGACGACGTTAAGTGCCACGCCCACATCGAGATTGGAGGCCAGTACCGCCACGATCTTTTTGCGCTTGTAGTCGTATTCCATATCGGTGTGTCCCTCGCGAAGTCAAAATAAGTATAACAAAGATGTTGCGATGCTTTTCGTATCGACGATACTTGGCAAAATCCACGAGGTAGGTTTCAACTCCACCCTTCTCTATCGTTAGGAGGGACAGAAGTGGGCATTTCCCTACCCGAGCGATGAAAAGTTTCGGGCCGCTCTGAGACGCATCGCGCGCCTAGCCCGGCGATGTACACCCCAACGCGGTCTATGCCCCGAGGCCCGCCAGTTCATTTGCCAGTGTCCAACTTACTGAGTCGTCTAAAGTTATACGATTGAGAATGTCGTCCCTCCCGCAACGCGGGCAGTCTCCTCGACGACTTGAAACTACCTAGCGCTGCGCCACGCCTGGCACACTCTCTCCTAAACCCTCCCAAGCTGTCTTGCCATGACTTGCAGCGCTCGCTGCCACCCGAGGCACCGCTCCTGCCCTTTCCATCGGCGGCCCAGAAGAAGTACTGCGGATTGCAATTTCTGCGAACCTGGGTGCGGAGGGCGTCCGCGACGAATCCCGGCAGCGGCACGAAGACCGTCGTGCCCATCCTTCGCGGTGTAGAACTGGAGGATCGCCCGCGAGCCGGGCGGTCTCTAACGTGACCATGTCGCCGATCCGCACCCGGAGTAACGCAAGGTTAATACGAAGGCCTTCACATGCATCGGCCGGTACCGACCGTGGTTGCCGTCCGTGCTGTGGCGATCACAGGGCGTCGTAGATCCGCGCCGTCGCTTCATCCGTGCATGGCAGCGTCGGGGGCGAGCCGACCTGGGAGCCTTCAGTCCCGTTACGGGGTTCTTCTCGATGCAATCCGCCGCCAAGCAGAACCTGGCCCGCGCCCGGAAGTGATCAACCGAGTCGCGCCAGTTGGTCCGTTCCGTGCACATCAATACGTACCCTCACAGCCCGATGTTGAGATTTCAGCCGGTTTCCCGTATCGTGTTTTCAACAACTTACTGAGCCGTCGAAGGTTGTACGAATACGAGCCCGGTCCGCCCCGCCAAATTAAGTGCTTTACCTGCCGCCACTCCGCGGCTTTTTTGTTGCTCGCCGAAAGGGGCCCACTCTCACTAGCACTCTCAATAGCGAACCTTCGGCGCCCTCCCGTTACTCGCGATTTCATAGTTATTCGGTACGATTTTGCAGGGCCGGTTTTCTGTTACAACCGGGCGGAGCGCAGCAGGCTTGGTTCGCGAGATCGGAGCCCGGCAGGGCGAGCGGCGCGACGCCGGGCGGAAGCTCCTTCGGCAGCTCTCAGCGGTCTACGATCTGGTCGTCGTCGTCATACGTGAAGTTGAAGTAGTGACGGCGGACGGTCTCGACGTTCGTATCGCCCATAATGTTCACGACCCGCGTTAACAAAAATCCGAAAGCCTTCGAGCACCTCAGGCGCGGCCATGTGATCACCCCTCGAGCCATAGCGGTCAGAACTGCGCGCTGTGAATGTCGTCGAAGATCTTGCCGATTCGGTTCGCGACGTCCGCCTCCTCGGCTGCAATCAACCCGAGAACTTCCCCGCGGCGGCCAGCGTAGGTCTTCGCCCATTGATACCAGAATCTCCGACCGATATCGAGGATCCGCTCAAGGAGCAGCGTCTTCGCCTTCCGCAGATTAGTCTTCGGATCATCCAACTCGGTGACGAGCAGATCGAGACGCTTCTCGAGAATGGCCTCCAGATCACGGCTGATCTGCTGCGCGTCCGGGTAGAACCGGCGGTACCAGAGATAGACCGCGATCGCCTCGTAGTTGGGCGTGCGATAGCGCGGATGGAGCCAGCGCGACTCCTGATCGAGGAACCACTTCACCGCGGCCGAGTACCTCTCGAGAACTGCCGGCTCTTTCATACGCACCGGATCTGTCATTGCGTCGAGGAGCGTGCTGCGCTTCTCGTTGAGCTCGTCGAATTCTTCCGCCGATGGTCGCACCGGCCACTCCTCGAGGTCGTCTAGACCGTAGGACTTGCGCGTCTGCGCGTACCAGACGTCTTTAGGAAACATTCCTCGAAGGAACTTCCGCATGTCGACGTTCAGCACGAGCTCGTCAAACGCGCGCTCTCTCCTCTGTATCTTATCCGCGCTCGCATTGTTCAAGTCTTCGGCCATCGCCTTCGCGGTAAAGTATTCGTAGAAGACGCGGTGCGCGAACCGCGCGACCTCGGTACCCGTGTCCTCAGTCACCACGTCCTGCCGCAGGAACGGACACTTATGGATGCCTTTTAAGACCTCGCTGGTCGAAAGCTTCTCGATCACTTCTCGAGGCGTCTCATGCGACTCTTTGATTGGCGCTTTCACAGCCTCGCGCAGTTTGAGAAAGGATCGGATGTCGTCGACAGTCAGCTCCTGGCGGCCATTCCGATAGAGATCCAGCGTCTTGGCCCCGAGCTTCTCACTATCCCACGTGAAGTCGGAGACATTTTGTTGCGAGTGCGAGAGGTCGTCATCAAGTGCGGCAGCGGCCACGAATCTCTCCAAAAGAATCGCGGGGCTTTCGATTTCCATCAGCTTCGTGAGCAGTTCGCCGATTTGCGGCGCCAATATCTCCGCGAGATCGCAGAACATCCGTAGTAACAGCGGCCGGCGGATCATGTCGAGGAGCCGGTCGTGCAGGCGGATCTTTTCGAATGCGTCAGGCAAATCCGGTAGACGGATGGCGAGATAGGTCTTCAGTCCTTCATCACCAACGTAGTCGAGGACCAGAAAATACACCGAGACCGCAACGCCGCCTGCCTCGCGACGGATTAGTTTCGCGAGATCGCTCGCGTCGCTCGATGTGGTGACGCCGCTCAGATACTCCAGCCGCATAGTCACGATGACGCGGAAGTACGCATCCTCCTCGGGATCACCACCGCTGAGAAATCGCATCAGATCGGCGAAGAACCGATTGTGCTGGCGCTGCGCGGAGATCAATTCGTCGAGCCCGTCGAGGATGAGGATGACATTGCCGCGGCGAATTTGCGGCTGTAATTCCTCCATGACGTACGAACGGTCGATGCCCGCGAGATCGAGAATCCGCCCGAACAGAACGTCCACGATCACCTCGGGCGACGAGTCGGAATCGAGTTTGCTGGCGCGGTTGCGGCACATGCCGAGGTTGATCGCCAGAACCTTCGTGAACGAGATCTCCATGTGATGGCCGAGCCGGAACATCAGTTCCGTTTTCCCAAGGCCGTACTGGCCGACGACGAGCGTGACAAAGGGTGGCTCGGCAAGACGATGGCCGACGTCCTGCATGTCCCCGGTCTTGATCCCCGTCAGAAAGTGCACAGGGTTGGTGTACTTCGCCGTTTGCTGCTCTTCGGGCTCCGGAGGTAGGCGGCCGTCGGCGAGACGCACAGGCACATCAATGTAATGGAGGTTATGTTTCCCGCGCTCGTCCGCCGTCTTCCCCGCGAACAGTTCGGCGGCCTTTTCGAAAAAACGCGCGGATCGTAGTTCACGTGCGGCGCTGGTCATCCGTTCCTCTCCTGTTGCGGCTTGACATGCAGCGGCCCGCTCTGGAGAAACGCAATCGCGTAGGCCGCAGCGACGTCACGCGCGTAGGCCCTCCAATCCGCCACGCGCGGTGAATCCTTGTCCGGGTCCGCGAGGTCGGAGACGCCGCGGACCATGAAGAAGCGCGTCGGCGTCGCAGCCTGCGCCGCAGCGGAGATGACACCCCATCCTTCCATCTCCACGCCGATGAGCTTCGGAAATGGCTCCGCTAGGGCCGCGAGCACCGCCTCGTCCTTGATCACGATATCTCCGCTCGCAATCGGCCCGGCGTGCATTTTCGGCTCACCGGTTTCGGGGCGCGGCTCCGCGATATACGGTTTCATCGCCTCGATCGCAAAATGGTTCGCCGCCATCCGCAGCCCCGGATCACACCCATGCGCATTCCATCGGATCTGCGGCTTCCCGTCCTTGATTGATTGGAGTCCGTAGTACGCGACCTGACTGGCGACGAGCACGTCGCCGAGAGCGACTCCATTGCGCGCGACGCCTCCGGCGATACCGACCACGATGATGATTTTTGCCTTCCAGCGCCGCAAGGCCCTCTCTGCCGCGAGCGCAGCGTCCACTTCGCCCATGCTCAGCATGTCTGTGACGACCACCCGGTAAAAGCCCGTCGCTCTGTCCTCTGGCATCGTGAACGGAACTTTCGAGTAATAGCCGATCTGGATGTCATCGGGGTGGGGATTAAGGCGTTGTTTTTTTTGAAGCTTTGCGAGCACTGCCTCGCGCTCGTCGGGGAGCGCCGTCAGGATCACGATGTCGAATGGTCCGTTCCGATCTTCGTTCGTGATCGTCGGCCACGGGATTTTGAGATTGGCTGTCATACGATTTCCTTTCCACCCGCTCCCGACAAGGAATGGCGCGAGGACGCGAACGCGGTAGCGCGACGAAGTCTCCGTCCCCACCGATTCCAGGATTCCGCACTTCGCGAGTGTCTTCAGGACACTGCTGACGCCCTGCTTCTTCGTCGCGTCGCGGAGACTCTCGGTAATCTCCTCTACGTCGATGATGACCTCCGTCTTCATGGGATTGACCGACGTTTTGGAACCGTTCGACTCTTTGCTCACACACTCGTCGACCTTCTCTTCGATGTATCGACAGAGGTCCACGTTCATCTGTTCCATCGTGATCCGGTGCAGGTGAAGCTCGCGTTCAACCGGGTCTGTATGGAGGACTGTGCGCAGCAATTGCAGTGAACTGTCGTTGCGCAATGGTTCCGCGCCGGACCTACTACTGAATTCGCGCAAGGCCGTCTTGAGAATGAGCTGGCTGAATCCCCGGTAGTCACCGGTTGCCCACCGAACCTGCTGCCGCTCGACCGGAGCGACCCACGCGTAATTCGAGACCAGTTGTTCGATCGTGCTTGCTTCAGCGGGACCGAAGGTAAGAGCGTCCAGCGTTCCGATTACCGGGTCAGCGACGAGGGTGTAGTTGCTCGATGTCCGCAGAAGCAGGACGCCGTTGAAGTGCGCGCTCACTCTTGGGTTGAGGCCGTGTGTTTCATCCTTAAAGAGATCCTTCAACTCGCTCTTTTTCTCGTTCGGAAGCCTCCCGAAGCAAGTGTCGTGGATCACCAGCAGGCGAAACGTGCTTATTCTCGGGGGCGGATCCACCGCGACTTGTGCGAGGATGGAAGCACCGAGATTCCTATAGTGTCCGACGTGGTCGACGCGGACCGGCGTGACGTGAAGCCGCATCTTCACGAACCTGTCCCGCCCTTTGAGAAATTCGTAAAATGCTCCCTTTCCCGCGCCCGGAAATCCGTCGAGAACGACGAACCGGTTGTTCGCAAACTTCTCTTCGAGATCGCGGAGAAGCGGCGCGTAGAGATCCTCGTCGCTCACTTGGACGTCGCTCTCACGTTTACAGAACTGATCGAGCTCGCCCTCCAGCCACGTCATAGGCTCAAGTCCCGCGCGCTCCGAGCGCCGGACAAAGGTTTCCACTCCGAGCAGTCGCAGTGTCGGATCGCGCTTCGCTTGCGGCGTCACCTTGATTGCGTTGAAGACTACCGGCCAGAAGCCGCTTGCGTTCCGCGAGCCCGTGCCGAATCCGACGTGCTGTAGCGTCGTCGGCGTCGGCAGTGACACTACCGAGTCGCCGGAGCCGAAGCAGTGGACGGTCGTTTTGAAGGACGACCGGAAATCGAGGCGGATTGTCTCGAAACTCGTCGAGTCGTCGGGATCGAGCAGCAGAGTGCCCGCGCTGACGAGAACCGTGGGCGTTTGTTGCGTATAAAGAAGTCCGGCCAATCGACTCTTTGCCCGAGCAAGCGCGTCTTTGAGCGTGGCGATTGAACATGGCCCCGCGCCGTCGCCGCGTGAGCCACGCCAATACGTGAGGCCGAGAAGCGTGAGGTCCTTGAGATCGCGGACGATGACTTCCGCGGGATCGAACTGCTCGACGCGCCGAGATCCAATTTCGTTCTCGAAGAACTGGTCGTGAAACGTGGTAAACGCACGGAAGTCGCCGCCGTCGCCGCGATCTCTCGGCCCCGGCACTATCAACACGCGATTGAGTTGCAGACCGTCACGCTGCAGCAGCAGCGTTTCGGCCATTCGGCGAAGGATCGCGCCGGCCTCCTGAAAGCTCGTTTCCGAAGCATCGGCCGTGAGATTTCCACTGACAACGAGGTAGTCGATCGATTCATGGAGTCGGGTTGCAAGATCGCCGATGACTTCGTCGAAAACGCCGCGACTCGCCGGCGCGCCCGCCAAGAGATCGCTGGTGTGAAGGATCTTCAGATCGACCATCGGTTCCGTCTCCTCTCAGGCTCGTGGGTGGGAACGTAGTGTCGCTTGAGCACCCTGAGCGCTGCATGCCCGGTCCCGTCGTCGCGAGAAATCCAAGCGTCGAGCGATTCGTCGCATCGCATGAACGATGAGCCAGCGCCAAGCCAACGCCCCGCCGTCATTGGCGGTGTTGCGATCGACGATGCAGCCATGGAGTGGCGGATCGTTACGCACGGCATTCCCCACGCGCGCCCCTCGGGTCAGAGAGCGACTGAAGATAGTACGTGCCCGCGATCCGACCCCGATCGTTCTTTTGCATCCTGAATTGGTCGCTCTTAAATAGGTGTGACGCCGAATTGCATTTCCCTACCCACGGCGACGTTTCTTTGCGGTGAACGAAACTCGCGACTCGCCAGTCGAGGTCCGCCGCACACGCTGGTCCACACGGGCCCATCGGCCACTTGGGCTTCCACCCGGCGGATGCCGCCTAACGACGATCTTTGCTGAATGATCCGCAGATCGTTGCAGGTTTGCGAGCCGCGACGTGACAGGCCGGAGAGCGAGTGTCAATGTCGAGAGCAACCCGAGAAAAATCTCGAATCCTCAGCTAGCTCCGGCAGGAACCCCAGACCTGTTCTCACGTTCACACTATACTTGTCGTGCTTCCGCAATTCATTCAGTGCTCGTGGAGAGAAGAGTGTCGTCGGCCTCTGAGAATCGTCATGACCAGATAATCGCCGATGTCCGTTGTCCGCTCGGTCCAGGACAGTTGCAGCTCTGGGTGGAGTATCAGCGCAACCCCGCAAGTTCGGCCTATCACATCGGCCGGGCGCTCCGACTCGCTACGGAGCTGAATCCCACGGCGCTACGAACCGCGTTCGAGCGCCTGCTGGAACGGCACATGTGGCTCCGAAGCACGCTCGAATTTGGGACGGAGACCCCGCTGCTGCGGCATCGCCCGGACGCGCCGGTCCCGTTCGTCGAAGTGGACGCCGCAAACTGGTCCGAGGAACAACTGCATGCCAAAGTCGCGGCGGCGTTCAATGCGCCGTTCGATCTGATCCGTGATCCGCCGATCCGCGTCGTCCTGTACCGGATTTCCGCCGCGGACTGGGCGCTCGTCTTCGCAGTCCATCACATCGCCGTAGACTTCCGTTCCATCGATGTTCTGGCCCGTGACTGGGTGTCGTTGTACGAAGGCAAAGAGATTGGAGCCGCACCCGCAAGCTATTCCGACTACATCCGCTGGCACGAGCAGCGCCTGCGGTCTGCGAACCGGCATCGCTCGTACTGGGAGGAGCAGCTGCGGACGGCTAGTGCTTCGCCACGCTGGCCGCTCGGCCGTCCGCTGCTGGCACCCGCGGTTCGCGCGATCCGGAAGACGCGCCGCCTCGCCGCGGACCTGATGCGGCAGCTCGATGAGCTCGCCCGCCGCGAGCAGGTCACGCGCTTCACTCTGTTCCTGGCGGTCTTCCAGGCGCTCATCTTCCGCTATACCGGCCAGAGCGACGTTTGCGTTGGCGTCCCAGTGTCCCTGCGGCCTGCCGCCTTCCGCGACACCCTCGGCTATTGCGTCAACACGACGATCGTGCGAAGCGAGCCCGCGGACGAAACGGCGTTCATCGAATTCCTACGAGACGTGCGCGCGACGGTGAACGCCGCCTTCCGCTCCGCCGTGTGGCCGCTCTCGCGGATCTCACGGCTGTCCGGCGGCGATCTGTTCCGAACGATGTTTGTCGATTACGGCACGCGTGAGCGCGACGCCCTGCCGTCTGTCCTCGACGGAACGGGGACGGCACAACGCTGGGGCGCATGGCCGGTGACCGATATCGGAATCGACCGCGCCACTCCGTACGACGTGATGCTCTCGATTGCGGACCATGGCGGAGCAACCTTCTGCGCTCTCGAATGTGACGCGGCGCGGTTCGAGGATTCCGCCACGGAGCGGTTGCTGGGCCATTTCGAAACGCTGCTGCGGTCCGTCGTCACTGCCCCCACGTCGCCCCTTCGCAAGCTGCCGATGCTTACCGGCGCTGAGCTCCGCCAACTGGACGCATGGAACGAAACGTCGGTGACTTGGGAGGAGCCTCACGTTCTGCACGAGCTGGTCGCCCAACAGGTCCGCCGCACACCGGACGCGATCGCCGTCGTCACCGTGGATCGCCGGTGGACGTTCCGTGAGATCGACGACGCTGCGGCGGCGCTGGCGCGGGCAGTGATCGCGAGCGGCGGCGGCCCCGGCAAGCGCGTGGCGGTTCTGCTCGAGCCGGGTGCGGGGGTGGTCATCGCACTACTCGGCATCCTCAAGGCAGGGTCCGCGTTCGCGCCCCTCCATGCTGAGGATGGTGATGCGCGTATCGGCGCGATCCTAGAGCACCTGCAGCCGGCCCTCGTCGTGACAGCTGCGGCGTTGCGGCACCGCATTGCGGTATCCGCGTCGGTCGTATGCGTGGACGGCCTCCCGTCAGTGGAGACGAGTACAGCGTTGCCGCGGGTCTCGCACGACGCACTCGCGTACATCCTCTACACGTCCGGCTCAACGGGGCATCCCAAGGGCGTGATGGTGTCGCATCGCGCGATCTGCAACCGCCTCCTGTGGATGCGCGACCAATATCCGCTCCGGCCGGACGATTGCGTCTTTGCCAAGACGCCGTATGTTTTCGACGTCTCGCTTTGGGAGATCTTTCTTCCACTGATCGCGGGGTTCCGGATGCTGCTGCCGCGACCGGGCGGCCATCGTGATCCCGCATATCTGGTGCGGCTCATCCGCGGCGGTCGCGTGACGATCGCGCACTTTGTGCCATCGATGCTGCGCGTGTTGCTCGATGAGCCGGGCTTGGAGGATTGCGGCTCGCTCGCTCGCGTATTCGTCAGCGGAGAGGCGCTGCCCGCAGCACTGCGCGATCTCTTTTTCCGCCGGCTCGGAGCCGAGTTGCACAACCTGTATGGACCGACCGAAGCCGCGGTCGACGTCACGTTCTGGGATTGCGACGCGGATCGCGCGCGTGATCCCGTGCCCATCGGCCATCCGATCGCCAACGTACAGTTGTTCGCCATGGACGCCGAGGGGAACCGGCTACCGGTTGAGGTCACAGGCGAGTTGTGCATCGCGGGAGCGGCGCTTGCGGATGGGTACTGGCGTGAGCCCCTCCTCACCGAAGCTCAGTTCGTTTGCAGAACGGTCTCCGGCCGCGACGTGCGCATGTACCGCACGGGCGATGCGGTGCGGTATCGCGGCGACGGCTCGGTGGAGTTCCTGGGCCGCTTGGACGATCAGGTGAAGGTCTCGGGCATGCGCGTCGAACCGGGGGAGATTGAGGAGGTGCTGCGGCAGCACCCGGGGGTCGCCGATTGCATCGTCCTGCCCCTCTTCGCGGCGAGCGGCGTCCGGCTGGCGGCTTACGTCATTCCCCGCGGCACCGCGACGGAGCGCGACCTCCGCTCGTTTCTCAGCGCGCGCCTGCCCGCTCCCTTCATGCCGGCGAATTTCTCGTTGCTGGACACGTGGCCCCGCACGGCGACCGGCAAGGTCGACCGCCAGGCTCTCGCCGTGGCCGCTTCAGCGCCGGCTGCAGTCCCGGGCATTGCCCCGGCCGAAGTCGAGAGCGTTTTGATCGCCCTCTGGAGCGAGGCGCTCGGCACAGGCGTAGCGCTCGACGACGACTTCTTCCAGCTGGGCGGAGATTCGCTACGGGCCCTGCAGGTGCGCGCCCGCGCTCGTGACCTCGGATACGACTTCTCGGTTCAGGACTTCTTCGACGCACCCACTGTGCACGCGCTCGCCACGCGCGTGAAACCGGCGGTCCCGGAGCCGACGACGTACGCCGCGTTCAGCCAAATTTCGGACGACGTCCGGCGGAACCTCGCTCCCGATGTGGAGGATGCGTATCCGCTGACCAAACTGCAGGAGGCGCTGGTCTTTCACAGCTCTATGGGACCGGACTACGAAACGTACGTGCTGAGCATCCGTGTGCGCATGCGGTACGAAGAGCGTGCGTTGAGGGAGAGTCTCGCGACGCTGTCGGCGAGTCACGAGATGCTCCGGGTCGGATACGCGCTCACCTCGGATTTCGACTACATCCAATGCGTGCACCGTTCGGCGCCGATTCCTCTCGAGACTCATGACTTGTCTGCGCTCGCCGAGGCGGAGCAGGATGCCCGGATCCGCTTGTACATCGAGGAAGAGCGCGGCCGGCGTTTCGACTGGATGGCCGCGCCGCTCTTGCGGATGCGCGTCGATGTCCGCGGCCTGGACGTGGTGCAGCTCACGGTGAGCCATCCGATGTACGACGGCTGGAGCCTCGCGACCTTCCTCGTGGAGCTGCTCGAAGAGCATCTCGGGCGCGTCGACGGCCGTCCACCCGCGCCGATGACACGTCCGCGAAGCTCGTACGGTGAGTTCGTGGCGCTTGAGCGGGACGCTCTTGCATCACCGGAGGCTCGCGAATACTGGACGCAGATCGTGGCGTCGGCGCCGTCGTCTTCGCTGCCGCGCCGCGGCGATATGGACATCCCGCGGCGGGCCCGGCAGACGCTACCGCTCGATGCGAACCTCGGAGAGGAGTTGCGCCGCCTCGCGCACTCGCTGCGGCTCCCACTCAAGAGCGTGTTACTTGCCGCGCACCTGGAGATCGTAAAGCAGCTGACCGGCCGGAGCGATGTGATGACCGGGCTGATCACGAACGGCCGCATCGAAGAACGCGACGGCCATCGCGTGGTCGGCCTGTTCCTCAATACTATTCCCCTGCGTGTCGAGAGCGGCTGGGAAACGTGGGCGGAGCTGGCAGGCGCGCTCTTTGCCGCAGAACAGCAGGCGTGGCCGTACCGGAGGTTTCCGTTCGCGCAGATCGTGGCGCTCGCCGGACGCATGCCGGTGGACACGGCCTTCAACTACATTCATTTCCACCTGTTTAATCGCATCAAGACGCGCCCGGGAATCGAGGTTGTCGACTGGATCAACCCCTCGGACCTGACCTACTTCCCGATGTGCGCGTACTTTAACGATGATCCGATCTCGTCGGTACTCCTCGGCTATCTCGACTACGACCTGCGGTACCTCACGGGCGAGCAGGCGGAGGGGATTGCCAGGGATTACGGCGTGGCACTGCGGGACATGGTCGCGAATCCCGATGGAAAACACAGGGCGGGCGTCACCCCAACCCAACGGGCTGAAGTCCGTCGCCCATCGATTTCCGTCGTGCGGCAGATCGCGCAGCAGGTGGCATGCAGGT
>JBAVBF010000493.1:0-3049 GCA_049586115.1 Thermoanaerobaculia bacterium
CAGGATGGAGGTCCTTCGACCGTCCTGCGGCGGCTCAGGATGACAGTGTCGGCATATCATCCGCGCCGCATGCGCATCTCCTTCCTCGTCGCGGTGGCGACGAACGGCGTCATCGGCCGCGACGGCAAATTGCCGTGGCATCTGTCGGGCGATCTGAAGCGGCTGAAGGCGCTCTCGATGGGGCATCACATCGTCATGGGGCGGAAAACGTTCGATGAGATCGGACGCAAGCCGCTGCCGGGAAGGACGAATGTCGTCATCAGCCGTTCGCTGATCGAGCCGCAGGAGAACGTTGTGCCGGTAGCGACGATCGATGAAGCATTCGCTGCGATTCCGGCGACTGAGGATGAAGTCTTCATCCTTGGCGGTGCGGAGATTTTTCGGCAGACCATGCATCGCGCCACGCGCATGTACGTCACGCAGGTTCACGCCGATGTTCGCGGCGATACGTACTTCCCCGAGTTCGACGACGTCAACGAATGGCGGCTCACCGATCGCGAGGACTTCGAAGCGGATGCGAAGAACGACTATCCGTATTCGTTTCTCACGTACGACCGCATTTCCTCGACGGGACATCCGATCGCAGAGGAGGGGTAGCATGCGCGCCGCATGTGGCGCCTGCTGCGGACCAATCGCGATTTCCGGCTGCTCTACTTCGGGTCGCTGATCTCGCTCGGCGGCGACTGGTTCCTGACCGTCGCGCTGCTCGACCTCGTCCTGCAACTCACCGGCTCGGCCACGCTCGCGTCGCTGATGCTGCTCTGCCAGACGCTGCCGATTTTTCTGGTGACGCCGATCGCCGGACGCGCGGTCGATCGACTCGATCGGCGCAAGTTGATGATCGTCGTCGATCTTCTTCGCGCCGGTGCGTGCCTGCTTCCGCTCTTCGCGCGAACGCCGGCGCTCCTGCCATTCGCATATGCAGGCGTGATCGCAATCTCCATCGGTTCCGCGTACTTCGAGCCGGCGTCGCAGGCGGCGTTGCCGAACATCGTCGCGTCCGACGAGTTGCATGTCGCGAACGTGTTGATGGGATCGACGTGGGGGACGATGCTCGCGGTCGGCGCGGCAATCGGCGGCGCGGTGACGATGCGATTCGGACGCGACGTCTCCTTCGTCGTCGACGCCGTCAGTTTCCTCGTCTCGGCCGCAATCCTCTGGCGCATGCGCGCGTCATTCGCCGAGGAACGTCATCGCGAACATCCGCCGCTGCTGGAGTCGGTGCGCGAGACGTTGCGCTACACGAAATCGCATCCGCGCGTGCTGGCGCTGCTGACTTCGAAAGGCGGCTACGGCCTCGGCGCTGGAGTCGTGGCGATGCTCAGCGTCTTCGGCAAGGAAATCTTTCGCGCCGGCGCGTTCGGCATCGGACTCCTCTTCGCGGCGCGAGGCCTCGGCGCGCTCCTCGGACCATTTCTCCTTCGCGCCGTCGGCTCGCGCCGCGACGATTTGCAATACCGGCTCATCGGTCCCGCCGTGCTTCTCTTCGGCATCGGCTACATGTGCCTCGGCCTTTCGCATTCGCTGCTGATGGGCGGCATCGCCGTCTTCGCCGCGCACCTCGGCGGCGGCGCACAGTGGCAGACGTCGACCTACGGATTGCAGCGCGAGACACCCGACTGGATTCGCGGACGCGTCTTCGGCGCCGACTACGGCTTCGTCACGCTGACGATGGCCATCTCCAGCCTCGGCGCAGGAATCGCGTCCGACCGCTTCGGCCCGACGATCGCAACCGTCGGCGTCGCGTCGATCGCCATTTTATGGGGCGTCGTGTGGGGTGGATGGACTTGGCGGCTATGGCGATAGCCGCGCAAGCATCGCTTCCTCGGCCTTCCGCCGTTTCGTGCCCATGATCCAGGGCACGGCCGTTTTCGGGATTGCGATGAGGAAATAGATCACGCCCGACAGCGCTGCGAACCGCGAGTGAGCGATCGCAATCGAGATGATCCCGAAGACGCCCATGAAGAAATTGTCGTAGATGCTTTCGAGCGTATCGATGACTTCCACTTCGTTCAGTTGCAGCTCGTCGCGCTTCTTCCACGCTTGCCGGTACATCGCCGCGAGGATCCAGAACACCGACGTCAGTCCGATGCCATAGATCGTGAAGAGAAACGTCTGGCCGCCCGCAGGAAGCTGCACGTGCTCGCCGAGGAGGCCGGCGGTGAAGAGGGTGAAGACGTACTTCAGCGGATAGACGTAGAAAAGGATTACGAAAAGCAGCAGCGTGTTCAGGAACATCGTCATTTTGTCCTGCAGCGCGTACCGCTTGAAGAAGTGATGGTGCTCGAACCAGATGTCGATGAAGAGCCAGAAGCAGATCGCGAACGGAAGGAAGCCGTGCAGCATCTCCATCATCTGCGCGTAGGTTTTCGGCGCTTCGAGCGAGACCACCAGCAGCGAGATGGCGAAGCCGAAGATGACGTCGCTGAAGGCCTCGATGCGCGACACTTCGTGCGCGCGATTGCGGAACGGGATGGTCTGCGGCATCGGCAGATTCTAGCGTGCTAAAGTCCGGCGCCATGATTTCACGGGCCTACGACGGCCATTCTCCGCACGTCGGCGAGCGTGTTTTCGTCGCCGAAAATGCGACCTTGATCGGGGATGTAATCCTCGGCGACGATTGCTCGATCTGGTACGGCGCGGTGCTGCGCGGCGACGTCCATTCGATCCGCATCGGCGCGCGGACGAACATTCAGGACAACTGCGTTCTGCATGTGACGAACGGGACGCACGCGATCGAGATCGCCGAGGAAGTCACGATCGGGCATGGAGTCATCGCGCACGGATGCACCATCGCGCGCGGCGCGCTGATCGGCATGGGCTCGCGCCTCCTCGACGGAGCAACCGTCGGCGAGCTTGCGTTGATCGGTGCCGGCGCGCTGGTAAGCGAAGGGATGGCGATCCCGCCGCGGACGCTGGCCGTCGGCGTCCCGGCGAAAGTGAAACGCGACCTGCGGATGGACGAAATCGCGCGGCTGGAACAGTCGTGGCGGAACTACATGGAGTACAAGGAGAAGTACCTGTCATCCTGAGCCGCCGAAGCGAAGCG
>JBAVBF010000494.1:0-2585 GCA_049586115.1 Thermoanaerobaculia bacterium
TTCGGATCGAGCGCGCGCGTGCAGCCGCACATCGCTTCGAGCGTCATCGCGGCAGCGGAGTCGGCGAGATCGGCGAGGCGCTCGGCATCGGCGACGCCGAAGGCGAGCATCGATGCGGAGAAGTTGACGCCGTTGACGAGGGCCAGCCCTTCTTTGAATGTCGGTTTGAGCTCGTTTTCGTTGAAGCCGAGAAGCGCCGGAAGTTCGGACGCGTCGCGAAAGTCCTTCGTCCCGGCGACGTAGAAACGTCCGGCGCCGAGGAGCGTGGCGAAGGTGTGCGAGAGCGGACAGAGATCGCCGCTGGCGCCGACGGAGCCGCGCAGCGGGACGAGCGGAATCACGCCGCGATTGAGCATGGCCTGGAGGATCTCGACGAGCTTGCGGCGAACCCCGGAGTGTCCCTGCAGGAACGAGTTGAGACGCGTGGCCAAAACGGCGCGGACGATGTCGGCCGGAAAGTAATTCGCGAGGTCATCGGGATCGCAGTTCTCGCCGACGCCGACGGAGTGCGACAGCAGCAGGTTGCGCTGGAGCTGTTCGAGATCGGCGGGAGCGATCGGCTTGTCCTTGAATTCGCCGAAGCCGGTGGTGACGCCGTACTCGGTCGCAGCGGGCTGGCCCGCTTCCCATGCGCGGCGGTAGTTTTCAACGACCTGCGCGATGAGCTGTTCGCTGGCGTCGACGCGTTCGTTCGTCGATGGATCGATCCCGACGCGCGCGCCTTCTCGTGCGATGCGAAGGAGTTGTTCGATCGTGAGCGAGTGGCCGTCGAGGATTATGGTTTCGGTCATGTGCCGTGTCAGCGCTGCGTCTCGTTTCACGCGGAGACGCGGAGACGAGGAGAACGGCAAACACTCCGCGTCTCCGCGCCTCCGCGTGAAAAAAAACGGAAGTTATCGCCGCAACGGTAAGCCAACGCGGACGTCACGGCGTTACCTCCCCGGCGGCGATTCGATCTCTGTCAGCAGATCACGAATCCCCTCCACCAGCCGTTCGCGCGGGATCGTCGTTTGTCCGGGACGTTCGGCGAGCCATTTGCTGCGGTCATCAAGCACCGTTGCTTTCGCGCGGCCGGCGGCCATGTTTTTCACCGTCACGACGCCTTGCGCTTTTTCGTTCGAGCCGCAGAGGATGGCCAGCGGGATGTCGTATTGGTCGGCGTATTCGAGCTGCTTGCCGAGGCGCTTGGCCGTGCCGATATAAAACTC
Organism: Thermoanaerobaculia bacterium; assembly: GCA_049586115.1. Taxonomy (GTDB): domain Bacteria; phylum Acidobacteriota; class Thermoanaerobaculia; order Gp7-AA8; family Gp7-AA8; genus JADGNZ01. The sequence continues at coordinate 1,209 of JBAVBF010000494.1, forward strand.
CGTGGGGATGTTCGCGCGGCGCAGCTCCCACGTCAGTTGCAGATAGTCGTCCGTCATGGCGCGATCCATATTCGTGACGAGCACGCGAGCGGTCGCCTTGCGCGTGTCGAGGCGGCCGAGGTGGGCGAGCGCGGCCAACAATCGATCGACGCCGATGGACGCGCCGACGGCCGGAATGGCCTCGCCGAGGAAGCGCATCACCAGGCCGTCGTAGCGTCCGCCGCCGAAGACGGAGCCGAACTGCGGCGCGTCGAGGAGGATCGCTTCGAAGACAGGGCCGGTGTAGTAAGCGAGGCCGCGGGCGATGGAGAGATCGAGCGAGACGCGATCGTCGCCGTAGCCGAGGTTGTAGAGGTGATTGGAGATTTTCTCGACGACGTCGATCTGCGCGGCGGCGTGGTCGAGACCTGCGAAAAGTTCACGCACGTTGCTGACGACCTCGCGGCGCGAATCGAACTTGATATCGAGAAAGCGTTTGATGCGATCGACCTGGTCAGCGCTCAATCCGACACCGCGGATCGTGTCGCCTGATTCGTCCTTGTATCCATTCATCAGCTCGCGCGAGACTTTGTCGAGACCGACTTTGTCCAGCTTGTCGAGGACGCGGAAAACGTCGACCCCTTGTTCCGCGCTGATGCCGGCGAAATCGAGCAGCAGATTCAGAATTGCCCGGCTCGAGAAGCGGACGAGATAGCGTCCGACATTCAGCGCCGACAGCGTGTCGCACATCCCGGCGATGACTTCCGTATCCGCGACTTCCGACTCGGTGCCGACGGAATCGAGATCGAACTGGGTGAACTCGCGGAAGCGGCCTTTGTCCGGCTTGTCCGCGCGCCATACCGGCGAGACCTGATATCTCCGAAACGGCCGCGGCAGCTCTTTGTACTGCGCGATGACGCGCGCCAGCGGAACGGTCAGATCGAAGCGCAATCCGAGCGCTTCATTCTCCGGATTGGTGACGCGGAAGATCGACGACTGCGCTTCCTGTCCCGCGCTGCCGGAGAGGACGTCGAGAAATTCAATGGCGGGCGTGTTGAGCGGAACGAATCCGTACAGTTCATAGACGCGGCGGATCGTATCGATCATCGACTGCCGCGCCAGCATCTGGTCGGGCAGGAGGTCGCGGAGGCCGCGGGAGATTCTCGGTTCGACGGTATCGGTCATTCGGCGGGGGGGAGACTGCGAGGCGGTCTTTGGTACCGAGGGCCGGGATCGAACCGGCGACCCCCAGATCCACAATCTGGTGCTCTAACCAACTGAGCTACCTCGGCGCAAAGACGCGGAATGATACTCAGAAACCACGTGAGGTGCGAGTCAGAACAGCGCATGTGCGAGATGCATTCTTGACCTGTCATCCTGAGCCGCCGGAGCGAAGCG
>JBAVBF010000495.1:0-7560 GCA_049586115.1 Thermoanaerobaculia bacterium
GTCTTCTGCTTCCTCAATGTCCCCAATGTCTCTAACGTCCGGTTCCGTGAGACGGCATAAGTACAGCGCCGCTGTACTTTTTCTCATAGTGAAGGGATGACCAACATCATTCATCCCAACCAAAATAAACCAAAAGGTCGGTTCTTCGGCTACCTCCGGGTCTCAACGCCGAAGCAGGGCGAGGGTGTATCTCTCCTCACCCAACGGGAGGAGATCGCAAGGTTTGCGGCGAAACGCGGTCTTGTCATCATCGGCTGGTTCGACGAGAAGGAATCGGCCGCCAAACGGGGAAGGCCTGTCTTCGACGAGGTCCTGAAGCGACTCCGGAAAGGCGCAGCCGATGGCCTCATCGTCCACAAGGTCGATCGCTCCGCTCGGAACCTCAAAGACTGGGCTGATCTCGGAGAACTGATCGACTCCGGCATCCCGGTCTACTTCGCCGGCGAAGGCATCGATATGTCGTCGAGGAGTGGCAGGCTCGCCGCTGACATCCAAGCGGTGGTTGCTGCGGACTACATCCGCAATCTCCGGGAGGAAGCGAAACGCGGGATTCAAAAGCGCCTTGAGCAAGGCTTCTACCCGAACTACGCTCCCGTGGGCTACCTCGATCGCGGCGCGGGGAAGCCGAAGGAGATGGATCCGGAACGAGGGCCGCTCGTGCGGCTTGCGTTCGAGTGGTACGCGACGGGGCACTACTCGCTTCGACGACTCTCCGGGTTCCTCTTTGATCTTGGTCTGCGTAACCGAGCTGACGGAAGAGTCACGACGGGCGGACTCTCACACCTGCTTCGCAATCCTTTCTACATGGGCTACATCCACCTTAAATCCAGAGCCAAGCTCTACCCAGGAGTGCATGAGCCGATCGTAACGAAGGAATTGTTCTTCAAAGTTCAAGAGCGATTGAAGTCGCGAGTGTGGCCTCGACCGCTAAAGCACCGCTTCAAATACAGTCGGATGTTCAAATGCGCGAGCTGCGGGAGGTCACTCGTTGGATCGGAGCGAAAGGGTCACGTATACTACCGATGCGCGACGGTAACGTGTCCGACTACATGTCTTCGCCAAGAGCTTCTAGATGCAGCGGTTCAGGAGGCTGATTTGACGGATGGATACGTAGGAATCGCCGCTCGCCACACAGTAACCATCAAACGCCTGACCGCGCGGGGTACTGCCACTTAGGGCGACATTGCCATATCGCCATGTTTGGCGTACTTTTCAGAACACAGACATCCATGGCTCCTAACGTCATAAAAGAAATTCTCACTTGGTCTGAAGAACGCCCGGCCTGGCAACGGGACGCGCTGCGGCGGCTATTCACGACTGACACAATCTCGTCGCACGACGTCGCCGAGCTAGTCGAAATCTGCAAAGGCGAACATGGGCTGGTTCAGAAGCCGAAACTCCGCCCACTTGCCGCCGAGCACTTGCCGATAGCAAGCGCAGCTGAAGGTGATGTTGCTCTATTGAGCATCACTCACCTGGAGGGCGTGAATGCGCTTGCCCCTAACCAAACAATAGCATTCGGCTCAGGCCTGACGGTAGTTTTTGGAGAAAACGCCGCAGGAAAGTCAGGCTACACCCGAGTGCTAAAGCGAGCATGCCGCGCACGAGCAACCGAAGACGTGTTAGGCAACGTGCTCACCGGCGCAGTGCCTCCAATACCGCACGCCCGAATCGCAGCTACGGTGAACGGAACTAAGACCGACATCGAATGGACACCCACGACAGTGCCCTCAGAATTGCTGGCGTCGATTTGCGTATTCGACGCTCACTGCGTGCCAGTTTACCTTGAAGAAAAGAATGACGTCGCCTTTCGTCCGTTCGGACTCGATACTTTCGACAAACTGGCGTCTCTGTGCAGCGAGGTGAGAACAGCGCTTGAGAAGGAACGGCGGCTCTTGGCGACAACTATCTTCGTGCCAGCACCAGCACCGGTGGGTACCGCAGTCTTTCATCTCCTCGGATCACTCACAGCGCTGACCCCGGTGGACGACGTTCGCAAACTGGCGTCAATGTCGGATTCTGAACTCGCGCGGATGAAGGAGCTTGAGGCGCAAAAGCTCGATTTCCAAGCTTCCGATCCGACTGCACTACGCAAGGACCTCACGCTGCGGGCCGCCCGGTTTACCGCTTTCTCAACCCAGATCAGAGCGATAGAACGCTTGCTCGGAGAGGATCGCCGCAAGGCCATCCAGGACGCTCTTGACGCGCAATCACAAGCTAAGAATGAAGTTCAATTGCTCCAAGGTGCGGCCCTGGCCTCGGGACTACCCGGAACTGGCGGAGCCGAATGGCGCCAGCTATGGGACGCCGCCGGCCGCTTTTCAACTCTCGCCTATCCTAATCTCGCTTTTCCACCGACACAGGATTCCTTATGTCTCCTTTGCCAGCAACCGATCGGCAGTGACGCGGCCGAGCGTCTAAAGCACTTCGCAGAATATGCTTCCTCCGCCGCACAAAAGGATCTCCGCAAGGCGGAATCTGCGCTTGTCGATGCCGCGGCGCCGCTAAAGGCATTTCTGACGGGAACCCAGGAGGTCAGTGCAATGATGGCGGAACTTCAGGCTGAAGACGCCAAGCTGCACGAGACCGTCGCAACCCTGGTGGCCGGTGCGAGTGGGGCCTGCAAGAAGATTCTCGCTGCTATCGACAGCGGCGATGTTCTGCCCGAGCTGGGCACTGACACCAATGCCGCTGCAGCGATCGAGGCGATCGCCGAGCGGTTCAGAGACCGCGCCTCAAAGCTAAAGGACAAAGCAGCGGCGTTCGATGCAGTACTTCAGAAGGAACTCGATGAACTTTCCGCGCGACAGGTCTTAAAGGCCAACCTCGCTGTCGTCGAGGCAGAGATCGAGCGCAAAAAACGACTGAGCGCTTACGATGCATGTCTCGGCGACACGTCAACGACCGCGATCACGAAGAAGAGCACTGAGCTCACCAAACAGCTTGTGACCGATGCGCTCCGGGCTTCATTCAAGCAGGAACTGTCTCAAATGGGCTTCACCCATACCTCGGTCGAGGTGAGAGATGCGGGTGGTTCAAAAGGCGTGCTGCGTCATCAAATTGTGTTCGAGCACGCGCCGGGCGTTCAAGTGGGAAAGGTGTTGAGCGAAGGTGAATCACGTTCGCTTTCGCTTGCCGCGTTCCTGACCGAACTGTCTATTGCACCTACCAAGTCAACGATCATCTTCGACGATCCTGTGTCTTCTCTTGATCATGTTTGGAGGGAGAAGATTGCGAAGCGACTGGCAGCGGAGGCCGCTGTCAGGCAGGTAATAGTATTCACGCACGACCTTCTGTTTTGGCATCGCCTTCGCGCCGAGGCGGACCTTCACGGGACACCATTATCGCTCCAATATGTTCGTCGCGAGGGCCTCGCTGGCGTTTGCCTGCCTGATGTCCCGTGGTTTGCGATGAGCACAAAAGAACGGGTCGGCTATCTGAAGAACTCCGCACAAAAGCTCGCCGCGACAGCCAAAAGCGGCACTCCGGATGACTACGAGCGCGACGCCCGCGAGATTTTCGGCCTGATGCGCGAGGCATGGGAGATAGCGCTCGGCGATGTTCTACTCAACGGAGTCGTGGAACGATATCGGCCTAGCATCGAAACACAGAGGGCGAAGAAGCTTCATGACATTACGGCGCACGATCTTGAGGTCCTGGAGGCGGAGATGACGGAGGCCTCACGGTGGATCCGAGGGCACGCTGCTGCTGCCGCGGATGGAACACCGCTCCCGTCAGCGGATGAGGTGAGGCAGCGTGTCGAGACCTTTGAGAGCTGGGTTAAGGCAATCAATACGCGTAGGAAGTAGTTCGATTCTCCGGCGATGGTAGGGGGACAGGTTTGCATTGTCGGACCCGCCAATCGCCGAAAACCATTGCGGCACAAGGGCTCTGGACATTGGTGACGTTGGGGACATTGAAAACGCTAGTGGACAGCTTTATGACACGCCTCGGACTTTTTCGCGTGAGGTACTGAGTACCTGGGGCGACGGTTGGCCCGAAAAGCTTGTCCGCGCCATTGATAATAGCGGATTCGCCAGGAAAATCCAGGCTGCGGCCTAACAGAGACACGGATTGGAAGACCCGCCCCAAAGCGGGTCTTCTGCTTCCTGCAACGTCCCCAATGTCCCCAATGTCCGCTTTTGCAGGCTCCTATTGTCTTCAGTAGGGAACCCAGCGAAATCCCAGCGGTCCGGAGCATTTTCGCACCACCAGTTCGCTTAACTAGCCGGCCGGCGGTCACGGATGCAATACATGAGATAAATGTTCACCGGTCGCGTTTTTGAGGACAGCCTGACACCTCCGCTCCCGTCCATCGAAACGCGCAACCGTACGCTGATCCACTCTGACGGACAGTCCTCACTCTCCTCTCAAAAGCCTCGGCTACAGGAGGATCGCCGGGTTAATCCTTTGACGGACTTTGCTTGCGGTTCTAGAATTCAAGGGTAAGGCTTTCTTCTAACACCCCTACTCCCATGCCCGAAGTTTTCGCCGCGGATTCCGCGGAGCCCATTTCCGAAGCAGAACTCCGATCCCTGATTGCCCGGCACTTGCCGGCCTGGCAGCAGGCCTGCGACGCCGATGACGCGGAGTCCATCGTCCTTCACGAGGCGTCATTCGGCAGTTCCACCCGCGAGCTGTTCCTCTTCGCCTGTGCGATCAAATACGCCGCAGCGAAGGGTAAGCACGTACACGTCGCCACCGGACCCGGAAGGGTAAGGCGCGCGCCCGAAACCGTGCTACCCGAAGCAGCGTTGGGGTCGGTGTATCGGGAAGACACTCCTCTCAAACGGCATCCTGTTCACCGCGGCGGCGCGAAGAGAGCAAAAATCAAGAAGTAATCTCCGCTTCCCCAAGGGTTTCTTTTAAGGCGCACCACTTTTGGCTGATCGGGACGGACGCGACCGGGGCTCGTGATGTAAGCCTTGTCACGTCGGTAGCGATCAAAAGCCAGCCGCGAAAGACACGCCGCAGTCGCGGCGGAAAATCGACCGTTCGTCCGTCAGACTAACCGTGCAATAGGTAGGGAACCGGCTTCGCGTGGACACTCCTAAGTCATGAGCGACGAACACGAGTCACCGAGCGTACCGAAGCGGCTGACTGAACTCGCGGCCATTGCAGCCTTCTATCTCTACTTCGCCGGGTGGGTATATGTGAGCGAACTATTCGGTCGCATGGGCCTCACGAGCTACGTCCTCGACCTGCCGCTCTACAGCGTTTTCGTGTATGCGTATCGCGTCTTCTTCGATAGCGTGTGGTGCATACTGTTGCTGCTTTTGGTAGCAGCCCTCTGGTATGTCGCCACCGGAATTGTTAAGCCCAATCGACTTGTGATCGTCACGTTTGTAGTTCTTCTTGCGCCATTTCCGCTTATTCGGAGGCTCGCGGTTCGGTCCGCCCAGGCGACCGAAAGCAAGATCCGATCTGGGGCGGCGCTTCCCGTCGTAGCTCATCCACGGCCTGGGCTCACCACGCCTGATGACCCTCTCCTAAAACAGCTCGCGTCGGAGAAGCTCTATTTGATAGCGGAGACGAAAGATCGCTTCTACGTTTTCTATCAGCCTCCGCCTGAACAGGGTCAACTGGGACGCGGACGCGCCTACGTGTTACCGGCGGACAGTTTCATACTTGAGGTAACCATTCAAAATACCGTGGAGGCAAGTCGATGAAAACAGCAGCTCTTGCTCTGCTCGTTGTGACCCTCGGAACGTCGTTGTCAGCTGAGGAGCTGCTCGTCTCGCCGTCGAAGACCGAATATCTCGGCTGGAAGAAGAGCGAGGCGAAGTTCAAGACCTGCCCCGGCGCGTACATGAAGATTCTGGAGGGGTACAAGGTCAACCCCATACCCAACCGATGTATCGGTAGCCATTTCACGCTATCTGGCATCTTGGAGGACGTCGATCTGCTGATCCATAGCTTCACGTTCCGGAGCAATGGCGATCGACTGACGTTCTTCGTGCTCAAGGAGACCAGCGGTGGATTGCATGAATTGCCGCGGCCAGAAACCTTCGTGGACGTGCTCGTGGACGCCAAGAAGATCACGGTGAGTTGGAACGTTGATAACGCGCAGCGAAGTGCGGTTTTCGAAAAGGCTCTTGATCCGGAGGACAAGATTCCCTCACCTAAAGAGCTCGGAAAGAACTGACCTTCTGGATTGCGGTCCTCCTGACAGATGGCGGATGTGCGGGTCTGCGCGATCAGAGAAAGTGGTCGCCGCGACTATGCGCAAGCTCGTATCCGCGTTAAGATGATGCTCACGGAGGGTGAGCATGGAGACGGTAACAGCAGGACAAGCGCAATGGGTTATCGAACGGCTCTTGGCCGATCGTCGGATCTCGCAACAGGATGTTCAGCGGTATGTGGCAGATATAGGCCGCGAAATACAGGATCTTGAGCAACGCCTGGCCAGCCTACGAGCGGCGGCCGGCAACGGTCCTGTGGCCTCACCGACGCCACGGAGCACAGCTCCGAAGACAGGGAAACGTAGACCAGGACGCCCCAAGAAAGGATCGGGGCATCCGCGTGGTATCGCTGGAACACTCGCGGTCCTTCTCCGTTCCATCCCCGCGGCGGAGCATGCCACGATCACGGCGATTCGAGCCGATCAGGGCATCAAAGCCGCGATCGGCGCGGCGCGAGCCGCCGTCAAGAAAGGCTAGCCGGCAACGCGTACCCCACCATGGCGGACGAACCGCCCGTCACTTGCGGCTCTAAAATGAAGACAAGGGTTCGCCCTTCAAAATACTCCCTTCTTTCATGCCCGAGGCCCTTACCTCTGATTCTGCAGAGCCTCTCTCTGAGGCCGAGATCCGCTCATTCATCGCCCGGCACCTGCCGGCCTGGCAGCAGGCCTGCGACGCTGATGATGGCGACTCCATCGTCCTTCACGAGGCGTCCTTTGGCACCTCTACCCATGACTCTTCCCGTTTGCGTGCGCGATCAAATATGCGGCGTCCAAGGGCAAGCATGTGCACGTGGCCTCCGGAATTGGCAGGGCAAAACACCAGCCCGAGTCGGTCCTGCCCTCAGCTGCGCTCGGATCGGTCTATCGGGAGAACACCGCCAGCAAGCGCCACAAGCCTACTCGCCGCCATAACGCTAAAAGAGCGAAGAAATGAATCCTCGCAAATCCTCGCACTCGATCCCGACTCGCACTCCGCGCCTCTGCGCAGCTCTTAATGACGTTAGAACCCATCCAGAACCTGCCACCCTCGGCAAGTTGATTACGTATCACTCGGATTCTCGCGGTTTGGCGAGGAATCCTTAGGCGAAGCGGCCTAATCTCGTTAGTGTGTGGTGGGGTTCACCCGGACTAAAGTCTTGCCGAGAACCACGGCGCCTGATTGAGCAGTTGCGAAATACTTCAAAGGGTGCTGTGAGTTGGTCACTCCGGCCATATTCTTGGACACGAATTTGAAGATCTCATCAACGTCAATGAGGCCGTTGCCATCGTCATCGGCGGCTCCGTCTAGCCCTTTAAGCACGAAGTAGGTGAAGATCCCGTGTCCATACTTTGAACTTTCCTCAGCAACCTCCGAGCCCCGCGCGGCCGTCAGGATC
>JBAVBF010000496.1:0-4495 GCA_049586115.1 Thermoanaerobaculia bacterium
GAACCATCTCTCAAACAACTTCAAGGTCGAGCACGAGGCCGAGGAGGTGGATCTCGACGGACGCCGTTTCGCTCGTCTCGCGTACAGCGCGCCGGTGGCGGGACTGCATTGGCTGCTCCTCTCCACCGAGGTTCGATGTCACGCGCTGACCTTTACGATCAGCGGCTACGATCAGGCCTCGCTCGAAGCCGCGGAGCGGAGCATCGGAAGCAGCATGTTCACCGGCGCAATCGCGAAGGTTCCTCCGTGCGTGGCCGGCTACGTGAGCAGCGCGAACGCGGTCAAGCGAATCGAGCCGCGACTCCAGGACAGTCACTTCAATCCGATTCCGGCGCGCATCGTCGTCGACCGCAAAGGGCAGGTGAAGAACATCCATCTGCTGAGCGCCTTTCCGGAACAGTCGGCGGTGATTCTCGCCGCCGTGCGTCAGTGGCAGTTCAAGCCGTTTCTCCGCCATGGCAAGCCGTCCGAGGTCGAAACCGGAGTGATGTTCGGCAGGGCGCCGAGCGTGGTTCTCCGTCGTGAACGCCCATCCCGTCCCGCGCCGCCTCACGGAACGACAGCGCATCCATAGGCTGCCGACCTCGCCTCGAGCCGGATTTCCCCATCACGAATCTCTTGCCATTTGTTATTTGACTGCTATCCTGTCGCGGCTTAATCCAAACCAAGTCGCCCACTGCCCATTCACGCGCTTCGTTCCGGGACAGATGTGTTCATCGTCTCTGCGTGGCGCTCGAACCGAACTCCGTAGTCATTTTGCTTTGCGCACGTGTTCCATCTGCACGCCATCATCGTTAACCAAAGGACGAATCCGATGAAAAGAGCCCTCCTCACGCTGTCCGTTGTTCTGATGGTCTTTCCCGCGTTTGCCGCACCGAAGAAAAAAACGACGAAAGCAGCCAGCAAAAGCGAGATCGTCGCCACGAAAAAGACGGAGCACGCGCCGGTCACGGCGCCTCTTGTCAAGGGCCGCAAGCAGGTCGGTGCCGAAGATCAGGGTGCGACCAAGAACTCCGGCCCGGTAGCGGTCGGCGGCCCAATCGAACAGCGATTGACCAAAGCGACAGGCAAAAAGTTCGACCTGCGCAACCTTCCCTTCGTTCCTGTTGTAAAGCGCGAGCGTCCGGAACGCGAAGCGCCGCCGGTGACGCGCGGCTCCGTGAGCAAGCTTGGTATTTTCCCGCCGGTGGAATCAGCTCCTCTTCCGCCGGCTCGTAGCGCGCCCGCCCCGGCGCCGCTCACCACGTTCGACGGTCTCGACAATGCCAACTGGGGAGCCGGTCACCCTCCCGACACGAACGGCGACGCCGGACCGGTCTACTACATTCAGACCATCAACACCTCCATCGGCGTCTTCCGCAAGTCGGACGGCGTGCGGGTGGCGGCGTTCACCTTCGACACATTCATGTCGCAGGGCAACTTCGGAAATCTTTGCGACACCGACAACTTCGGCGATCCGGTCGTCCTCTACGACAGCTTCGAAGACCGCTGGATCATTTCCGACTTTGCTTTCCAACTCGACGGTCTCGGCAACGTCATCAATCCTCCGGGCAGCTTCCAGTGTTTCGCCGTCTCGATGAACGGTGATCCGGTCAGCGGCGGTTGGAACTACTACTCGATCAACACCACGGGCGGACTCGGCGACTATCCGAAGCTCGGCATCTGGCCGGACGGCCTCTACATGTCCGTCAACATGTTCGCCTATGCCGGACCGTTCCAGAACACCAGACTCTACGCATTGAACAAAGCACAGATGTATGCCGGAAGCCCGACCGTGAAAGTGGTCTCCTTCGATCTTCCGAGCGATCAATTCACCGTCATACCGGCCAATGCGCGCCTGCAAACCGGAACGCCGCCGTCGGGACGACCGAACCTCTTCGCCTCGGTCTGGAACTTCCTCGACGCGATCCAGATATGGAAGTTCCACGTCGATTGGAACAATCCCGGGCTCTCCACCGTCACCGGCACGTTCGACACGACCATGACGTTCTGGTGGGAACAGTACGACCGAGGTGGTGGTGTCGAAACCGCGCCGAGTCCTGCTAACGGCCTCGACACGCTCTATCCGCGCCTCATGGTGCAGAACCAGTACTCCAACATCGGCGGCGTCGAGTCGCTGTGGGATTCGCATACGGTCGGCGCCGGCAACCCGGTGACGAGCGCCACCTCCACCCAGTCGGCCGTCCGCTACTACCAGATCGACGTCACCGGCGGCAACGTCGCCGCGACCACGCCGCAGAGCTTCACGTACAGCCCCGACGCCACTGTCTACCGTTACATGCCCAGCGCCGCCGTGAACCGCAATGGCGACCTCGCCATCGGCTACACGACGTCGAACGCCACCACCAATCCGACCCTCAGCTACGCCGGCCGTCTGGCTGGCGATCCGGCCAACAGCATCACGCTGACCGAGCAATTGATGTTCGCCGGTTCCGGCTCGCAAAGCGGCTCGTGCGGCGGCACCTGCGAACGTTGGGGCGATTACAGCGCCATGACGCTCGATCCAGACGGCTGCAAGTTCTGGTACACGAACGAGTACTACCTCACCACCGGTCTCAATCACCAGACCCGCATCGGCTCGTTCGTCTTCCCCGGCTGCACGCCCGTCGGAGCGGGCGGCACCGTCACGGGCACCGTCACCGCAACGGTTGGCGGCGCACCGATCGCCGGCGCGACCGTGAACCTCGGCGCGCGGACCACGACTACCAACGCATCCGGCGGCTACACTTTCACCGGTATCCCGGCCGGAACGTATCCCTTCATCACCGCCAGCGCCCCCGGCTTCGTCCCGTCGACCGTGACCTCGATCGTCGTCACGGACGGCGGCACAACCACGCAAAACTTCTCGCTTGCATCCGCGAGCAGCGGTTCGTGTTTCACCGACACCACGCAGACCGACTTCCAGGCCGGCGCACTTACGAACGTCGAAGTGACCTCCAGCCCCGGCGACGTCAAGCTGACCAATCCGAACGTCATCGACCAGCAGAATGAATCACTGAGCAACAGCGGCAACTCCCTCGCCACCACAAGCTGGAGAGGACAGATTTTCAAAGCCGGCATCAGCGGAAAACTGATCGGGGTCGATGTCAATCTGTTCGCCTTGTTGAACGCCGGCAGCACGACGCCGAACTTCACGGCCTCGATTCGCGCCACGGCCGCCGGTGTGCCGACCGGAGCTGATCTCGCAACGACCACCGTCGCCGGCTTCGACGACGGAGGCCTTGGCGGTTATCACTTCGCAGACTTCAGCGCCGCCAATTTCAATGTTACCGCCGGAACGAGCTACGCCGTCATCATCCGGCCGGTTGCCAACCCCTCGAGTCCCGCGGCCAGCCCGGGCTACTTCTTCACGGTCAGCCCCACCGCGACCGACTACCCGTTCGGCACCGCCGTCCGTTCCACGAACGGCGGCACCTCCTGGACGATCTCCGCCTTCTCCGGTGGCTTCCACACGTACGTGAACAACGGCTTCGCACCGACTGGCAATCTGATTTCCTCCCTGAAGGACGCGAACCCGGCCATCGGCAACGCGCCAAACTGGACGACGCTCTCGTGGACGGCAACGACACCGGCCAGCACCTCGGTCCAGTTCCAGGCGGCCGGCTCCAACAGCCCGAACGGACCGTTCAACTTCGTCGGACCGGACGGCACGGCCGCGACGTTCTTCACCACCAGCGGCGCGTCGCTCTCGCAGTTCAACGGCTTCCGCTATCTCGAATACAAGGCCATTCTCAATTCGTCGAACAACGCCGTCACGCCGACGCTGAGTGACGTCACGGTCTGCTTCTCCGACGTCGTCTGCGGTTCGCCGGTGCCCACCATCACGCCGACACCGGCCACCGTCTGCGCCGGTTCCGCGGGCAACACCGCCGCCGGCCCCGCCAGCATGGTCAACTACTCGTGGGCCATCACCAACGGAACCATCACCGGAGGCCTCAATGCACAGACGGTGACGTACACCGCCGGCGCGTCCGGTTCCGTCGGCCTGATGCTCACCGTCACTGACGGCACGGGTTGCGTGAAATCGAACACGATCAGTGTCCCGATCAGCGCGCTGCCGGCCTCGCCGACGATCACGCCCACTCCGGCGACGGTTTGCGCGAACTCCACCGGCAACACGGCCGCCGGCCCCGCCGGCGCGACGAGCTACGCGTGGTCGATCAGCAACGGCACGATTACCTCGGCCACGAACATCCAGACCATCACCTACACCGCCGGCGCCTCCGGCACCGTCGGGCTCACGCTCGTCGTGACCAACGCGGGCGGCTGCTCCGCGACGAACACGGCGAACGTCACCATCAACGCCGCACCGGTCTCGCCGACCATCACCCCGACTCCGTCGTCGGTATGTGCGAACTCCGCCGGCAACTCCGCCGCCGGCCCGGCTGGCGCAACCAGCTACGCCTGGTCGATCACCAACGGCACGATCACCTCGGCCACGAACATCCAGACCATCACCTACACCGCCGGCGCGTCCGGCACCGTCGGGCTCACG
>JBAVBF010000497.1:0-1690 GCA_049586115.1 Thermoanaerobaculia bacterium
GTGTGCCTCCAGGTCATAGTGGTAAAGCTGCCATACAAAGCTCGGCTGCGCCGGATGGCTCATCCAGGTAATCACGCCCGTCGTTGCTTTGAACATCTGCGAGTTGCGGCCTTCATACATGCCGCGATATGCCTCGTAGTTCGCCAGCTGCGCCTTCCTCACGAAGTCCGCAAGGTTTCGCACCGGCCCGTATCGCTTCGCAATCCATACCGGATACTCATCGCCCCTCTGCGCGCCCTTTGCCATGTCATGCTGCGCCCAATCGTCGTTGATCGTCTCCCAGTCTTTCTGCGGCATCATCCCCTGGATCGATTCGATCGTTGGCACCGACATCGAACCAACCTCGGTCTTGAAGCTCTCATTGAACGCGTAGTAGTACCTTGGCGACCTCCAGAAGTAAGGTCCATGCGACGAAACTCCGCGACCATCGGCCGAGTTCGACTGGTACAGCCGCGATGGGTCAAGCTTCCCCATCAGCCCCTTCAGCATTTCGTCCAGTTCCTTCGGCGGATACCCTTCGTTCCGCGCGCACCAAACAGCAATCGCCGGATGGTTGCGATACCGCTTTACCTTGTCCGTCACGTTCGCCATGTACGTCGGGATATCCGTCACGTTCGGCCCATCGCCCGGATTCGGCTGAAAGAACTCGTCCCACAGCAGAATCCCGTATTTGTCCGCAGCGTCATAGAAATCCGGACTCGTACTCTGCCCAACCCAGTTGCGGATGATGTTCAGGTTCGCCATCGCGTGCATGCGGAACTGCGCATCCAGCCGCTCCTTCGGAATGCGCTTCATCCCTTCATCCAGCCCCCAGTTGCCGCCCCGCGCCATCACTTTTACGCCGTTCACTGAAAGGGTCAGGTTCTCCGAGTCCGCCACCTGGTACTCGATCCTTCGAATACCAAATTGCTTCGTGTCCTCGTCCGAAGTCTTCTTGCCTGCATCGAACCGGACCGTCACGTGATACAGATTCTGCGGACCATACCCATTCGGCCACCAAAGCTTCGGGTTCGTTAGGTGCTGCCTGTCAAACGTCACATCCTGCGTCGACATCGGCTCCAGCGTCACGTCCTTCTGGAAAGTCACCGGCGCGTCGCCGCCTGTCATCGTCGCCACCAGCACACCCTTCACCGGCTTTTCTGTCAGGTTGTGCACCGTCGTCGCAACCGTTAGGTCGGCGGCATCGTTTGTCTTCGCCAACTCGCTCTGAACAAACGTGTCCTTCACCGCCACCGGCCCCGTCGCTGACATCGTCACAGGCAGCCATATCCCGGTATCGCGATCGCGAATAGCCGGAAGCCAATCCCATCCAATCGTTGAAAGAAACGTCGGCCCATCGATTGCCGTCTCGCCGCCGTTCTTCCCCACGCCATTTGCCACCGTGTGCTCATGCGGCTCGCCCGAGTGCGGCTGTGGCGAAACCAGTACTGCGAGCACCCCTGTCTTCCCTGGTTTCACAAACGCCGTCACATCGAAGTCCCCGCGAACGAACGCCCCGCGCATCTCGCCGGCCTTCTGCCCATTTACCCACACCACAGCCGAGTAGTTCACCCCCGCAAAGTGCAGCCAGACATGCTTGCCCTTGTACGTCTTGGGAACCGCAAACGTGGTCCTGTACCAATAGCTCGTCTTGTTCAGGCTCTCCGGAATCGCCCGCATATTCTCCCCATACAGCGGCTCCGGATACACC
>JBAVBF010000498.1:0-1622 GCA_049586115.1 Thermoanaerobaculia bacterium
GGCGCGTTGCGTTCGTCCTTGCCGCCGAGCCGGCGGCGGTACAGCCGGCGAGCCGCCGGCACTACGTTCGCTACATCCGCACACTCATCATGACCACGCCTGAAACCTTCACCATCGCGCTGCAGAACCTGGCCACGCACAAGCTGCGCACCGCGCTGACGATGCTCGGGATGATCTTCGGAGTTGGCGCCGTCATCGCCATGCTGTCGATCGGCGCGGGCGGCGAAAAGAGAGCGCTTGAAGCGATCGGGCGCCTCGGACTTCGCAACGTCATCGTCCGCGCGAAGACGATCAAGCCCGACGAGCGCGCCGAGCTGCGCAAGAAATCGCTCGGCGTTTCACTGCGCGACGGGGAAGCGATCAGCGAAGCCGTGCCGCGCGTGGAGATGGTCCTGCCGCGCGTCGAAGTGAAACCGTACAAGATCATCGCTCCCGGCGCCAAGGCGAAAGCGAAAGTCCTCGGCGTTTCGTGGCGCTACCCGCGCGTGGCCACCGTGTCGCTCGCCGAAGGCCGCATGTTCGACCAGCGCGACGAGCAGGAGTACGCGCAGGTCTGCGTCATCGGCCAGGAAGTACGCCGCAGTCTGTTCGGCTACGGCCCGGCCATCGGCAAGCACCTCAAGGTCAACGACGTCTGGCTCGAAGTGATCGGACTCTTCGCCGGCGAGGAGCCGGGCACGATGTCGTCGAAGGATGTGCCGGTCGCATCGAACACGCAGGAAATCTGGATTCCGGTGTCGACGGCGATGCGCAAGTTCGACCGCGATCCGCTCGATGCGCCGGTCGACGAATTGCTCGTGCAGTTGCAGGACGGCGTCTCCACGCGCGACGCCGCGACGCTGATCCGCCCGCTGCTGGAGCGCCTGCACGGCGGCGCGGACGACTACGAAATCGTCGTCCCCGAGGCGTTGCTGGAACAGAGCCGGCAGACGCAGAGGATCTTCTCGATCGTCATGGGCTCGATCGCCGGCATCTCGCTCCTCGTCGGCGGCATCGGCATCATGAACATCATGCTGGCCTCGGTGCTCGAACGGACGCGCGAGATCGGCATCCGCCGCGCCATCGGCGCGCGCAAGCAGGACATCAAAGCGCAGTTCGTGATCGAGTCGTTCACCATCAGCCTGATCGGCGGCGTGTCGGGAATCATCATCGGCGTGATCCTGGCCAAGCTCGTGGCGGCGTACGCCGGCTGGCCGACCGTGATCACGATCGGATCGCTGCTGCTGTCATGCGGCGTGTCGATCACCGTGGGGCTGGTGTCGGGGATTTATCCGGCGGCAAGAGCGTCGGAGTTGAACCCGATCGAGGCGCTTCGTTACGAGTGATCGTTGTCATCCTGAGCCGCCGCAGCGACGCAGGCGAAGCCGGAGTCGCGGAGGACGGTCGAAGGACCCCCGAACTGCTAACCCGCAGCATTCACGCGCAGCCGCCGCGCTCCCCGGTTGGCAGTTCGGGGGTCCTTCACCGTCCTTCGCCACTCCGCGCTTCGCCGCTCCGCGGCTCCGGCGGTTCAGGATGACAAAAGCAACCCTCAGCCGCTTCCTCCCGTACCTAACTTCTCGAACCCGCCGGCGTCCAAGCGCCCAGGAGGAGTTATGAAACTTCTACGCGTCGTTGCAGTC
>JBAVBF010000499.1:0-6512 GCA_049586115.1 Thermoanaerobaculia bacterium
GGGCGAGCGCGGCAAGGGATTCGCGGTCGTCGCGGACGAGATCCGCGATCTCTCCGAACGCACCTCGGTATCGACCGACGAAATCCGCACGCTGATTCAGAACGTGCAGCGCGCCGTCGATCGCGCGGCCGAGCAGATGACCATCAGCAGCGATCGCGTGTCGGACGGCGTCGTGCTGACCGCGCGCGCGGAACAGACGCTCGACAAAATCCTCGACATGACCGCGCGGTCGACGAGCTCGATCGCCGAGATTGCGCGCGCGACCGACGAGCAGTCACGCGGCAGCAAGGCGGCCACGGCGGCCATCGAAGAAGTGACGAAGATGGTGCAGCAGACCGCGAGCGCGACGCAGCAGCAGTCGCAGACGGCTCGCAAAGTCGGCGAGCAGACGTCGATGGTGCGCGATTACACGAAGCACCTCAAGCGCGCGATGTCGGAGCAGGAAACGGGTAGCCGCGCCATCAGCCGGGCCATGGAAAACATCATGGGCCTCGTGCAGAACGTTCTCGAATCAACCTCGGTGCTTGCCACCGAAAGTTCGGCCATCGTGAAGGCGATGGGGGTGATCCAGCAGGCCACGCGCGAGTCGAACGTTTCGATCGGCGATCTGAATCAGATGGCGAACACGCTGTCGCATGAGTCGACGCTGCTGAATTCGGAACTCGACCGCTTCACGCTGCCGACCCCCACCGAGGGCGGCAAGCTGGTGACATCGACGGTACTGTGGCAGCAGCTGACGCTCGATCCGATCCAGGTAAGTTCCGCCGCGCTGGGATTCATGTCGAAGACGATTCAGGCGCATCTGGTCATGTACGGCGAAGGCGCGGAACTGATTCCCGGCCTGGCCGAGCGATGGGAAGTGCTCGATCACGGACACGTCTACCGGTTCCATCTGCGCCACGGCGTTCGTTTTCACAACGGCCGCACGCTCGAAGCGAAGGATGTGCATGACTCGCTGGTGCGCGTCCTTCTGCCCGAACTGAATTCGACGTCGAGCTGGATCATGCACGGCGTGCGCGGCTCGGCGGACGTGATCGCGGGACGAACGCGCACGCTGTCCGGCATTCAGGTGCGCGATCAGCACACGGTCGACATCATCCTCGATGAGCCGCTGGCGTTTTTCCTGTCGCTGCTGACGATGCATGAGGCGGCGATCATTCCGGCCGAGGAAACGCGCGATCTCGAACGATTCCGGTTGCATCCGGTCGGCGCTGGTCCGTTCCGTCTGGTCGAAGCGACGGAGGGCGAGCGCGTTCGCGTGCAACGCAATCGCGATTACTACGTGCCCGGCGTCCCGCATCTCGACGAGTTGGAGTTCCGGCTCGACCTGCGCAGCTTCCGCGATGTAGCCGAGGCGTTTCTGCGCGGCGAGGTGGACGTCGCGCACGGAGTGCCGCTGAACATCGTCAGCGAGCTCCGCACCGACCCGCGCATCGCGCCGTACATGCTGACCACGATCCAGTTGCACACGTCGTACTTCGGCTACGACTGCACGGTTGCGCCGTTCAATCGCGTCGAGGTGAGGCAGGCGATCAATCACGCCATCAACCGCGACCGCATCAATGAGCGCGTCTTCGCCGGACTCGGCGTCGTGGCGAAGTCGCTGCTGCCGCCGGGCCTTCTCGGCTACGACGCGAACCTGCGCGGCATCGAACACGATCCGGAACGCGCGCGGTCGTTGATGCGCCAGGCGGGCGTCACCGGCGGGCTGCGCGTCGAGTATCGGACTTGGGATACGGACGAGTTCAACAACTCCGGTCAGCTTCCGCTGATCATCGAGGACCTCGGCGCGATTGGCATCGACGTGAACGTGACCATGCATTCCGCGGTCGAGGCGCGCAAGCCTCTCTTCAAACCGGGCCACGGGATGTTTTTCTGCGGCAACTGGTACGCGGACTTCCCCGACTCCGACAATTTTTTCTACGTCTTCTTTCACAGCGAGGCGCATTCGATCCGCGGCTTCTACTTCCACACGGCGGAGGTCGACGCGCAGATCGATGAGGCGCGACGCGCGAACGATCCCGAACGGCGCGCCGAGATTTACCGGCAACTCAATCAGATGGTGATCCGCGATGCGCCGCTGGCGACGCTGTTCCACGAGCGCTTCTTCGTCCTGCAAAAGCCGGAAGTGCGGGGATTGCGGACGTCGCTGGTGCCGCCGCCGGTTCGGTATCACAGCACGTGGATCGAGGAGTAGAAGGCGTTTCACGCGGAGGCGCGGAGACGCGGAGTGCCGGAGATGTACACGCCGGCTACGATCATCACGCCGGCCAGCAAGGCGATCGGCTGGATCTGCTCCTGTAGAAAAATCGCGGCGAGGATCACCGCGAAGACCGGCTGAAGGTACGTGTATGCGGCGACCACTGAGCTTTCCGCATACTTCAACGCCCAGGCGTTCATCAGGTACGCGGCGACCGTCGGGCCGGCGACTACGAATGCGAGCGACCACCAGGCGCTCGGCGGGATCGTTCGCCATGGCTCATGCAGCATCGGCCAGGCGGCGATCGGGAGCATGACGACGGATGCGATCGCGAACATTCGCGCGATCACCCTCCTTGCGGACATACGCGCCATGGCCGGTTTCGAGAAGACGAGGTAGAGCGCGTAGGCGAGCGAGTTGCCGACGATCATGAGATCGCCGAGGAGCGATTTCGTGGTGCCGCTCAAGCCTTCGCCGCCGATCAGCACGATCGCGCCGGCGGCGGACAGCGCGATGCCGCCGACCTTGGTCACGGTCGGACTCTCGCGTCCGAGGGCGATCGCGGCGGCGAGCGCGAAGATCGGGATCGTGGTGATCAGGATCGCTGCGGCGTGCGCCGTCGTCAACGCCAGACCGGCCAGGAAAAGCGTCTGATTGATGACCACGCCGAGGATCGAGAAGCCGAAGAGCCGCCATCTGTCGCCGGGCTCGAGCGGGGTAGCGTTCCGCTCGCGAAGCACCGTGTTCAGGATGATCGCCGCGGCCAGTACACGCAGGTACGCGAAGGTCAGCGGGTTGAAGACATGCATCCCGAGCTTCGAGATGATGTAGTTGATCGCGAAGAGCACCGAAACGGTTGCCATCGCGGCGTGAACGACGAACGAGCTGGGCTTTTGCAAGGGGCGCGCATCATAATCGCGTAAACGCGAGCGGCGGACAGCCGTCCAAAGGGCCGTGGGTACCGTGGCGACATTCCGAGTGAATCCAATCAGCGAATCCGCGCCGTCCGATCAGGAGCTCATCGCGCGCACGCTGGGCGGCGACGGCGCAGCGTTCGGAATCCTCGTCGACCGGTTTCAGCGGAAGATCTATCGCGTCGCCTACGCCATCACCCGCGACGACACCGAGGCCGACACGATCACGCAGGACACATTCATTCAGGCCTACACGCACCTCGGCAAGTTTCAGGGCCGCGCCGAACTGGAAACGTGGCTGACGCGCATCGCCATCAACCGTTCGCGCGACTGGCTTCGCCGCCGCAAGTTCGTCAGCATCTTTTCGCACGACGACGCCGACAGCGAGGACCACATCTACGCCATCGAGCCGGTCGACGAGCAACCCGATGCCGAACGCTTATTCATGTCCCATCAGCTTCGCGCGGCCATTCTCCGCGCCGAGCGGACGTTATCGTCGCAGCAGAAAATCATCTTCCGTCTGCGACACTATGAGAATCATTCACTCGAGGAGATTGCAGAGCTCCTCGGGTTGCGCTCCGGAACGGTCCGGGCGCATCTGTTCCGCGCCATCCACAAGGTCCGCAAAGAACTCGGCGAGTGGGTGACGAAGAGAGAGGGAGTTTCCGATGAAGCACTTTAGCGAAGCAGATTTGCTGGAGACGTACTACACGCAGCCGGGCGAGTCGATGCCGGTGATGATGCATCTGGCGAGTTGCCCTGACTGCGCCGCGAGGTATGCCCGGCTGGAGCAGAAGCTGCGCGAAGCCGCGTCGTGCAACACCGAGAAGCCGGCCACGTTCTGGACGCGGCAACGGCTGCAGATCATGCGCAGCATCGACAAACAGCAGTCGCATGCGATCAGCGCACGCCGCACGCTTCGCGTCGCGGCCGCGGCGATCCTGTCGTTCTTCCTCGGCGGCGCGGTCGTCTACGAAACCATCAAGCCGGTTCATCATCAGCAGGCGCCGGTCATCAAGGTCGTGCCGGTCGCGGTGCAGGCGTCCCCCGCGCCGTCCGCGGCCGAGATCCACGACGCGTGGCAGTCCGATGAACTGAAAGACTTCCACAACGTCGTCGAGTGGGAATCGTGGGTGCCGGACAACAAGACGGCTTCCAATCAGAGGAGCTCGCTGTGAAGCGCATCGCTCTTCTCACCGCGCTCACCGTCGTTTTCGCCACGTCGGCGTTCGCGCAGAATCTTCCGCCCGGCAAGTGGTGGCGCCGGCCGGAAATCGTGCAGAGTCTGAATCTGGCCGAGGAGCAGCAGAACAGGCTGGAGACGATTTTCCGGACGGCGTCGACCGATCTGATCGATCTGCGCGGTGAGGTGGAGAAACAGAACATCGCCCTTCGCGGCGATCTCGATCAGGCGCAGCTCGAACGCGCCACGATCCGCCGCGACGCGCAGCGTTTGTCGGACGCACGCACGCATCTCTTCGAACGCGAGCTGATGATGCTGGTCGACATGCGCGCCGTCCTCAACGACTCGCAATGGAATCGGATGCGCAGCCAGCTCGATCGCTTCGGAGCGCAACAGCAACTGCGTCCTCGGGCAAACGGACGCAAGAACCAGAGATAGCCACACGATCTACGTGGGCAGTAGCCGAAACCGCGACGGATCGTACCGAAGCGCCATCAGCTTCCCCTTGTGAATGGCGACGTCGCCGGGCAGCGTCACGCGCAGCAGGAACGCGCCGCTGAGCACTCCCCGCACGTGCCACGCGCCGCCGTAGAAGCTGGCTTCCTCGACGCTGAAGATCAAGTCCGATTCCTCCCCTGCCGCGGCGACGGAGAAATCGTCCGGCCGGATCAACGCGATTCCACTTCCCTGAAACGGCGGAGGATCAACGTCCCACGATCCGATGATCGACTCGACGACGTTGCCGCGAATGGTGACCGGCACGACGCTGACATCGCCCGTCGCCGCTGCCGCCGCTTCGGTGCGCGGATTGCCGTAAACCTCGGACGGCATCCCCTCCTGCACGATGCGTCCGCCGTCGAGCACGATCAAACGATCGATTGCGCCAAGTTCAATGATCGACGACGGCGCGGTGATGACCGTCGTTCCCATCACGCGCAGCGTTCGGTAAAACTCGTCGGCGAGGTTCTCGGACGGATTCACCTGCTCCAGGATCCGGTCCGCGATCAGGATCGCCGGTTTGAGAACCTCGATCCGGGCCAGATTCGCGCGCGTTTTCTCGGTCGACGACAATGTGTCCAGGCGGCGATCGAGCAATAGGTTCCATTTCGTCGCCGCCAGTTCGATCTCATGCTGCCGATCCTCGCGATCGATCGTTCGCTGCCGGGCGGCGGCGACGAGCAGATGGCGAACGGACCAGCGTGATGGCGCCTCGATCGCCGAGGTCGTGTAGAGCAAGGGACGACGCGCGCGCTTGAGGCTGGTGACGTCGCGCGACCCGATGCGCACTTCGCCCGACTGTGGCTTCCGATCGCCGGCGATGATCTGCAGCAACGTCGATGCGCCACATCCGGCGGGGCCGACGATGGCGGTGTGGGTTGAGGCGGGGAACGTTGCTATTACTCCGCGCAGGCTAGCAAATATGATGTTGGTCAGCGTTACATCGAGCATCGAGAGGGATTGTTTCACGCGGAGGCGCGGAGACGCGGAGGCCTACGGTCCCGTGCGGTACGCCACTTGCACATCACGCCTTCGATCTCGGACCTTCTTGGATTCACGGAGCGCAGGTGAGCATTCGAGCGCGGCGTACCCCCTTCAAACTACGCAAGCTGCTGGTCATTGACGACGACGCGTCGCTGGTCGCCGCCTATCGCGATCTCCTGCTGCCTTACGGCTTCCAGGTCCTCACCGCCACCGACGGGCAGGACGCAATCCCCATCGTCGAGCAGAACCCCGACATCATGCTGGTCATCCTCGATCTGGCCATGCCGCGGATGGACGGCCGCGAGTGGCTGCGCTGGTTCCGCGGCCATCGCAAGGAATCGCCGGTCATCATCATCTCCGCCCACAAACTCGACGCGAGCGACGAGGATCTGAAACCGGCTGTGATCCTCGAAAAGCCGTTTCACGTCGCCGAGTTGCTCGACATGGTCGGACTTTTCTGCGGACTCGGCACCCCGATGGCCGCGGAAGCAACCTAGACTGCGGCGATGGCACGCGTAGGAATCATCGGCACCGGCTGGGGCGCGCGCGTGCAGGTACCCGCGTTCCGCGAGGCGGGACTCGACGTCATCGCCATAGCGGGACACAACGCCGACCGGACGCGCAAGATCGCCGGCGAGCTCGACGTCGAGCCGTTCGACGACTGGCGCTCGCTCATCGCTTCGGACATCGATCTCGTCACCATCGTCACGCCGCCGTCCGAACATCTGCAGAT
>JBAVBF010000500.1:0-8193 GCA_049586115.1 Thermoanaerobaculia bacterium
GTGCAGTACTTCACCTCCCTCTCGCAGACCCACGAGCTCAGCCAACTTCGCCACGAAAACAAGGAGCTGCAGACCGCCAACGAGCAGTTCAGCAAGTCGGTCGAAGCGCTCCGCGGCCAGCTCCACACCGTTGAAGACCGCACCCGCAAACTGGCCATCTACGCCGGCATCAGCAGCCTCGATGACAGCGCCCAGGGCGGCGTCGGCGGCCTTCGCCCCCAGGACCTCGGCGACAACCCGTACCGCGATGACGTCGACAAGATGGCCTTCCGCTCGAAGCGCATCGAGAGCGATCTCTCCGTGCTCGAACAGAAATTAGTCGCGCAGTCGCAGCTTCTGGCGTCGACGCCGTCGATCGCTCCGGTCCGCGGCATCCTGACCGACGGCTTCGGCGGACGTTCCGATCCCTTCACCGGCGAACCGGGCACGCACAACGCGATCGACATTTCGTCCGCGGTCGGCCAGGCCGTTCGCGCTCCCGCCGATGGCATCGTGGTCAAAGCCGAATGGGCCAACGGCTACGGCAATGTGATCTACCTCTCGCACGGCTACGGCTTCTCGACGCGCTACGGCCATCTTTCGGCCTACGCGGCGAAACCGGGACAGCACGTGAAGCGCGGCGACGTCATCGCCTACGTCGGTTCTACCGGCCGCTCCACCGGCCCGCACCTGCACTACGAGGTGCGCCTGAACAACGTCCCGGTCAATCCGCTCGCGTACATCCTCAACGCGTTCTAAGCGCGCGCTGACACGTCGACTTACCGGCGGCGTAGCCCGCCGTAAGATCCGTAGCCCCCAACTTTGAGCTGGGGGTTTTCAGTTCGCGCGAATCTCGTGAGCCCGTTTTAACGGGCAAGAGAAAGCTTTCTATCGCCCGCCAAGGCGGGCTCACAACTATTGACGCGCTGTTTTTCCCACGCTTGAAAGCGTGGGCTACGGTTCTTACGCCGGCTTCGCCGACGGGCCTTTACGCTTTTCAACGCGCGGGTCAGAACAATCGTCTGCCGTAGATGCCGTGTTCGTCCGCTTCGTTGACGAATAGCCAGCCGACGAAATCGCCGGGCTCGAATGTCTCGCCGGGATAGCGCGTGGCGTCGAAGGCGGCGGATCCGAAACGCTCGATGTCGCCCGGCTTTGCGTTCGTGAGCCGCCGCTGCCACCGTTCGAAGTTCGAAAGCCGCAGATCGACCCATCCGGACGCTGCATACTGCTCGATGCGATCGTCGTTCAACTCGACGACCGTGCGCCCCGCCACGACCGCGGGGATGCTGATGCGCGGACCGCGCGTGATCGTCAGCCGGCCGCCGCGCTCGCGAAGAATCGGCGTTCCGACGCGAACGATCGTGCTCGCCACTGCCGGATTCGCGACGAGGAAGTCGTCGACGCGGCGCTGCATCACCGCGGCGTCGATGGCGGCGATCTCGACGATCTTCGCCGTCCCGGCGGCCTGCCCGATCAGATACCCCTCGGCCAGCAGTTTCGACAGCCGAGGCGGCCCGAGGTGGCCGACGGCGATGGAAGGGACCTCGCCGCGCTTCTGCGCTTCGAGCGTCTGCATCTGGCGGATGGCGTGATCGCGCAGCACGCCGGCGCGGTAGCTCGGCTCGGTGATGGCGCCGTCGATCGCGGCCAGGACGTCGCGGCCGGTCGAGGCGCCGATGATTTCGAGGACGACCGTGCGCGCCACCTCCTCCGGCGTCACGTACTCCATCTGCCGCGGAAAGGTGATGGCCTGAAACTCGCCGATCGAAAAGAAGCCATTCTCGCCGGTATCGGCACCGATGACTTCCAGCGGCACATCTCGGCCTTCGAATCGTTCGTAGTGCGCGTCATCGCGCAATTGCAGCTGCGCGCCGAGCTCCTCGTCGTGCGGCTCCACGAGATACGCCTTCCCGCTCTCGCCGCGCACACCGATGTGCCGCTTCTCCACGCGGCGGAAGCCGATCATCGCGCCCGGCTTCACTTCCTTCACGATCGCGCTGTGTTCTTCCTCGGATGCGCCCGGCGTACGCGCCATCAGGAACAGCAGGCCGGTATGCGCGAACCCGATCGCCGATTTCGCGAGCAGCGTCAGCGACGGCTTGTCCTCGCTGTGCGTGTACGGAATGTTCAGGCCCATGCCGCCGGTGCCGGTTGTGCCGACCTTCACGTACGTCTGGACGTCCGTGTTCTTGAGCGTTTCGTTGAGCAGCAGGATGTGCCGCGCGATCTGCGGGATGCCTTGCGCGATCAGCAGCTTGCGGATCGTCGCGAACAACGGCTCCAGCTCCCCGCGCGGGATGTCGCCGGTGCGATCGGCGAAGCCGTCGATCAACTCCTTCGTTTCGATGGCCAGCTCGAATTCGTTCTGATAGCTGATCGCCGTCGCGGTGTTGATCGAATCGATCACGATCTCCGGCTGGTACTTCGCGACGAGCTGATACAGCGCCGACGTCTGGTAGCTCACCTCGCGGCGGAAAACAGCGTCGAAGAGTTTGTCGTAGTACTCGCGGTTCTCCACGACCGACACGCGATCAACGCCCTTCAACTCCTCGGGGACGAAGATGTTGCCCCACTCGCCGGCGAGCTCGATACCTTCACCAAGCTGGTCGCGGAGGAACGCGAGCGCCGACGTCACCTCGGCTTCGCTCACCGCGGCGATGACGATGCGTTTCGGACTCAGCTCGCGCGCCACTTCGCGCGCTACCTGCACGCCGACCATGCCGCCGCCGCCGAGAATGAGGACCGTCCCGGCGGTACGCGTCAATCGCGGTCCTCTTCTCCGACCGGAAGATCCCAGCGCTCGGTGATGCGTTCGTGCGTCAGCCACTTCTCGCAGTCGAGCGCCGCCATGCAACCGGTGCCGGCCGCGGTGACGGCCTGACGATAGACGTGATCTACGGCATCGCCGCAAGCGAAGACGCCCTGAATGTTCGTCGCCGTCGAATGCGGATGGCGGAGACAGATGTAGCCGCGCTCATCGAGCTCGAGCTGCCCCGCGTAGGCCTGCGTGTTGGGCGTGTGGCCGATGGCGACGAAGAGTCCCTGCGTCGCAAAGTCCGTCACCTCGTTCGATTTCAGGTTGCGCAACTTCAGCGACGTGATGCCGCCATCTTTCGTGCCGATCACTTCATCGACGGTCGAATTGAGGATGAACTGGATCTTCGGATTGCCGCGGGCGCGGTCCTGCATGATCTTCGACGCGCGCAACTCTTCGCGGCGATGGACGACCGTGACCTTGCTGGCGAACTTGGTGAGGAACGTAGCCTCTTCCATCGCCGAATCGCCGCCGCCAACGACGACGATCTCCTTGTTCTTGAAAAAGAAGCCGTCGCACGTGGCGCAGTACGAGACGCCGAAGCCTTGCAGCGCCTTCTCGCTCGGCAACCCGATCTGCATCGCCGACGCGCCCGCGGCCACGATCAGCGACTCGCATTCGTAGATGTGCGAGTCGGTGGTGATCGTGAACGGATGGCCGGTGAGCTGCACGCTCTCAACCTGCTCCATCTTGAAAATCGCACCGAAGCGCTCGGCCTGCTGCCGCATCAGATCCATCAGCTTCGGTCCGAGGATTCCATCCGGGAAGCCGGGATAGTTTTCGACGTCGGTGGTGATGGTCAGCTGACCGCCGGGCTGGAGGCCTTCGAGGACCAGCGGCGCGAGATTCGCGCGAGAGAGATAAATCGCCGCCGTGCATCCAGCCGGGCCGGATCCGATGACGATCACTTTGTAGTCGGTAATTCGTTCCATGGCGGCGCGCATTCTATCGCGCACCTGTCATCCTGAGCCGCCGGAGCTGCGCAGTCGCGAAGCGGCGGAGCAGCGGAGGACGGTCGAAGGACCCCCAACTGGTAACCCGGATCGGGCGGGGGTTTTCACGGGGCAAGCATCGGGGCTCCTTCGACCGTCCTCCGGCGGCTCAGGATGACGGTTAGAACAACTTCGCCTGCGGCGGTTTCGCGCCGCCTCGTAACGCGTCGATGAGCGCCTGGCCGAGGAGCGCTTTCTGCCAGTTGCGCATCGACGAGATGCCGTCGAGATCGGACGGCTCCTGCGGTTGCGCTTGCGCGACCGTCAATAGAACGTGGCGCGGCGCGAGCACCGAGGCGTCGACTTTGAGGTCTTTCGCGATCTTGTCGCGCGCTTTTTTCATGCGATCGACGCGCGCTTCGAGCTCGCGGTCGCGCAGCCACGTCTTCGCTTCGCCTTTTTCCGGCAACTCATCCTCGGGGATCGCCAGCGCTTCCTGCACGAGGCGGACGACGTCGCGGCTGTAGCGGCCGCGGTGATAGCCGGAGACGCCTTTGATGACGCCGAACTCCTGCGGTGTGACCGGCTTGACCTTCGCCACTTCGAAGATCAGATCGTTGCTGAAAATCTTGAATGGAGGGCGATCCGCTTCGCGCGCGAGGCCGTCGCGATAATCGTAAAGCCCGCGGACGACGGCGAGTGAACGGCGATCGAGTGCGCCGAGTCCTTTCAAACGCCGGAACGGCTCCTCGTCGGAGTCTTTCTCGTTGAAACGAATCTGCTCGAGCCGCGCGAACTCCTCCACGGCCCACTCCCAGCGCCCGAGGGCGGTGAGCTCGTCGCGCAGGCGATCGGCGAGCGCGATCAGGTGACGCGTATCGGTCACCGCGTAGTCGAGCATGTCGGCCGGAAGCGGCCGCATCGCCCAATCGGCGCGCTGATGTTTCTTGTCGACCTTGAATCCGAAATGGCGCTCGAGCAGCGCCGCCAGTCCGAATGCTTCGTAGCCGAGGAGCTGCGAGCAGACCATCGTGTCGACCAGGTTGCCGATGGTGAAGCCGAAATCGCGATTGAGAATGCGCAGGTCGTAGTCGGCGCCGTGCAGGATCTTGACGATGTTCCGATCCGCAAGGATTTCGCCGAACTTCGCCAGATCGAATTTGCAGAGCGGATCGATGATCAGATCCTCGCCCGGAATCGACATCTGGATCAGGCACACTTTGTCGAAGTATGAATGCAGCGAGTCGGCCTCGGTGTCGAGCGCGACCACCGGCTGCGCGGCGATGCGAGCCATGGCGGCATCGAAGTCCTGCTGGTTGTCGATGAAGATCATGACTGTCATTCCGAGTCGCCGGAGCCGCGCAGCGGCGCAGGACGAGGCGGAATCCACGGCCGAAGCACGGGATCCGTTTCATGGTTTCGGGATTCCTCGCCGCGCTCCACCCCTACGGGGTTTCGCCGGCTCGGAATGACAAGCGACTGCAATCCGATCGAGACCAGTTTCTCGTTGAACGCGCTGCGATCGAAGCCGTCGGACGCAGCGAGCGAACGAACATCATCGCGGTCCTCGGACATGCTGAGCAGCAGCGCGACGTCTTCGGCGGACGGAACGCGAATCTCCCGCTCGTAGAATGCGATCGGGCGAGCGTTCGCGAACATCCGCGCGTAAAGCGCGTTGCTGGCGACGAGAACGTGGACGCGTACATCGCCATCTTCCTGATCGATCCAGTTCAGCGGAATCAGATCGAGCTCCTCGGCTCCATCGATTTCATCGCGATCGACACGAAATCCGCGATTGTTGGCCATCATCGCAACCTGATTCTTCTGTTGCGGTTGCATCAGGCCGAGGACGTCGATGGAGCCGCTGTCGATCAGGCCGCCGAGCCACGCCGCGCGCGCGACGCTGCCGACGAACATCGACTCGATCCTGAGCTTTGATAGCAGCTCCGCGACGGCTTCAACTGCACGTGCGTGGCGCGGCGTTGCGCGGAGCGGATGCATGAGTGGCGGATTATATGTTTGCGGCGTCGCGGTACCATGACCCGCGGTGCTCGACCGCCTTCGCGAACTCATTTCGCATCACTGGGGATACGACTCGTTCCGCCCGCTGCAGCAGGAAGCGATGATGGCGTCGATCGAGGGGCGCGACTCGCTCGTGGTGATGCCGACCGGCGGCGGCAAATCGCTCTGCTACCAGGCGCCGGCACTGTTGAGCGAACACGTCACCGTCGTCGTCTCGCCGTTGATTTCGTTGATGAAGGATCAGGTCGACGGACTGCGCGAGTGCGGCGTCGCCGCGGCGCAACTCAACAGCTCGATGAGCAGCGACCGGCAGCGCGCGGTTGAACGCGCGGTGCTCGACGGCAAGATCAAGCTGCTCTTCGCGTCGCCGGAGCGGCTGGCGATGGCCAGTTTTCGCGACCTGCTGCAACGCGCCAATGTGCGCACGTTTGCGATCGACGAAGCGCATTGCATCAGCCATTGGGGCCACGATTTCCGTCCCGAGTACCGGCAGCTTCGCGATCTGCGCAAGACGTTCCCCGAGGCCTCCGTGCACGCGTACACGGCCACGGCGACGCCGCAAGTGCGGCGCGACATCGCCGAGCAGCTGTCGCTTCGCGAACCGTTGATGCTGGTCGGCGACTTCGATCGTCCCAACCTCACCTACCGCGTTCTGCCGCGTCACGACGAGTGGAAGCAGGTATTGGAAGTCGTCGAGCGGCACCAAGGCGAGGCGGGAATCGTCTACTGCATCCGCCGGCGCGACGTCGATTCGTTGTCGGAGAAACTGCGGCGCAAAGGGGTCAACGTAGTTGCCTATCACGCGGGTCTCTCGCCCGAGGAGCGGCGTGATGCGCAGGAAAAATTCGCGACGGAAAAGTGCGACCTCGTCGTCGCTACCGTCGCATTCGGCATGGGCATCGATCGATCGAACGTCCGCTTCGTGCTGCATACGGGGATGCCGAAATCGATCGAGCATTACCAGCAGGAAAGCGGACGCGCCGGCCGCGACGGACTGGAAGCGGAGTGTGTGCTGCTGTACTCGGCCGCTGACGCGATCGTCTGGCGGACGATGCTCGAGCGCGGCGGCGACGGCATCGAGCCCGATCCTGCGTGGGTCGAATCGGCGATGCGTCATGTGCGCGATCTCGATCGCTACTGTTCCGCGGCCGCTTGCCGGCACAGCGCGCTGGTCGAGTATTTCGGTCAGCAGTACACGGCCGACAACTGCCACGGCTGCGATATCTGCCTCGGCGAAACGGAGAGCGTTCCCGACGCGATCGTGATCGCGCAGAAGATTCTTTCGTGCGTCTATCGCGTGGGCCAATCGTTCGGCGTCGGCCACGTCGTCAGCGTGTTGCGCGGCGAGGACACGGAGAAAGTTCGTGACCGAGGGCACGCGCGGCTGTCGACGTTCGGATTGCTGAAAGGCAATACGAAACACGAGTTGCGCGAATGGATCTATCAATTGATCGCGCAGGATTTTCTTCGTCAGACCGACGATGAGTACCCGATCCTCCGCCTCGGCGCTCGCGCGCGCGACGCAATGAAGGGAATCGCCGAGGTCAAGCTGCGGCAGCCGGCGGTGCGGAAAAAGGACAAGGCTGCGTCGCGATCGTCGTCCGGCCCGGCGCCGCTCGATCCGCTGCAGCCTCACGACCGCGACTTGTTCGAACGGCTGCGCGTCTGGCGGCGCGCCGAAGCGGAGCATCGCGGCGTACCGCCATACGTCATCTTCAGCGACAAGACGCTGCGCGAGATCGCGCGGGTGCGGCCGACGACGCTGTACGAGCTGCGCGGCATCTACGGCATCGGCGACGCCAAGCTGGAAGCGTTCGGAGAAACGCTGATCACACAGATCCGCGAACATTGCGCGATCGCGCCATCGTGAGCAGCAGCCACACGGCGAACGCGCACGATGCGACTCCGGCTGCGAGTCCGAGTATGCGCAAGACGAACGCGAAGAAGTGATCCGCCGGAAGCATGTGCAGCGCGCCGAGGATGTAGCCCCAGTCGTGCTCCAAATCCTCGGATGATGCAAAGCCGACCAACGGCAAGTCCTTTGATCGCGCGTCGCCGACGTACGCGGAGAGCTCGTACAGGCTGTACGAAAGCCAGAATCCGCCGACCGAGGCGCCGAAGTAATCGCGCTGCCGCACCACGAAGTAGAGGACGCAGATGATCGGGATGGCGATCTGAAACACGCTTCCCATGATCGAGTAGATGAAGTGCGGCGCCCACGCGAAGAGAAGGTGCCCCATCTCGTGAAACCCAAGCGTGATGCCGTAGAAAATCGTCCACCGCGTCGGATCGCGGAACTTGACGGTGAAGAGGTAGACGAGAAACAGCAGCAGCAGCGCGCGCGGAATCCACATGCGCCCCTGGCACCACTCGCGAGCGTCGTCGAGGAGGAGATCGAGCGTCGTTGCTTCGCGCGGCTTCGGGGCGGGTTCGATGTGACCC
>JBAVBF010000501.1:0-3326 GCA_049586115.1 Thermoanaerobaculia bacterium
GATGGCTGCGATCGGTGCGCCGTCACAAGCGCCGTACGAAATGATCGGTCTGTTCACGCTCGTCGCCGGCTGCCAGCTCATCGGTCCCGAGTTTTCGAAAGGGACGCTGCAACTCATCCTCAGCAAACCGGTCGGGCGATCGGCGTATCTCGTCGCGCGCGTGGTCGGCGTCGTCCTGGCAATCTGGGTTGCGATCGTCGTAATGTTTGCCAGCGACGTTATCGGACGCCTCATCGCCGGCACGACGATCACCTGGCGCGCGGCGCTGGCTGCGATGCTCGTCGCGGCGCTCAAGACGCTGCTGGTTTGCTGTCTGCTGGCGTTCTTCGGCAGCTTTTCCCGGTCGTATGCAAACGTGGCCATCTACATCGTCGTACAGATTCTTTCGTCGATGCTTTTCGGTCTGCTGAGCATGATGAAGAACGCCGTGAGCGGAGAGATGGGGAAGATCGGAACGCTGCTGCGCGCGCATCCGGGCGTGCTCGAAGGGTTTGCGGCAGCGCGCCGCAATCTTTTTCCGGACGGACCGCTCATTCCATTCGACCGCAACTGGATCCTGATGATGCTCTGCAACGCCTCGGTCGCGCTGCTGCTGGCCTGCGTGATCTTTTCGCGCCGGGAGGTTCCGTACGGTGCCGACTAGCCTGACCTTCGATCGCGCCAAACAACGCGCCCTGCCGCTCTGGCTGGTGATCCTGACGGCGCTGCTGATCATTGCGCGCATCGTTTCGACAAAATATCCGGTCACGAGCGATACGGACGTTGTGCGGAAGAGCAGTCCGAGCCTCGTGCGCTGGACGCCAATCGGCATGGCCTCGGCGGCCGCGCTCCGCACGCATCGCCCGATTCTTTACGAGTTTTCCGCGGAGTGGTGCGGGCCGTGTCATCTCCTCGAGCGCGAAGTTTTCATGAACGCGGCTCTGGCCGCGAAGATCAACGACCGCTATGTCGCGGTACAGGTCGTCGACCGTCAGCGCGAGGACGGCCACAACGAGCCGGCAGTGCAGCAGCTCATGGACCGCTACGGCATCAATGCGTTTCCGACGGTGGTCATCGCTGCCGCGGACGGCAAGCCGCACGACAAGGTCCTCGGCTACGAGGGCCGCGATCAATTCGCAGCCTTCCTCGACCGCGTGCGCTGATGCGGCTGGAACATCTCACTCAGGACGAGGAAGATTTCTGGCGCGGCGAATTCGCGCAGGAGAACTGGATCTTCGGCGCCCTCGGACTGAGCGTGACGCTGCCGGAGTTTGCGGGCGGTGTCCCCGCGCTGCGTACGATGCACTTCGGTTATTACCTCCAGCCGTTGCACCTCAACGCCGACGATCGCGAAGATCTCCCGCGCAAACTGGTCTTCGTCCTGGCGCGCCGCAAACCGCCGCTCGATTTTCTGGAATTGAGCGGCGCAGGAGTTCGCATCCCGCATTGCTTTCCGCAAGGCTTCACGCTCGGCAGCGTTCTCCGCATCACGCTGCAGGAGATGAAGAAGCTGCCGCTGAAAGATCGTGACTCGTAAGCGAGCCGCTTCGATTTACACTTCGCGCCCGTGACGAAAACAGACGAAGGTGCCGGCCTGCGCGTTCTCGTGGCGGACGACGATCCCGCCATTCGCATGCTCGTGCAACGCGTCCTCGTGCGGCAGGGTTACGAGGTGACGACCGCGAACGATGGAGCGGACGCGATCGTGCAGCTCGATCAGAACCGCTTCGATCTGCTCGTGCTCGATCTCATGATGCCGCGCGTCGACGGCATCGGCGTCATCGCGCATCTGCAGTCGCACGGCGCGGCCACGCCTCCGATCCTGGTCATGACCGCGGCCGCTCCGGACATCCTCCGCCGCCTTCCGCACGACCGCATCGCGAAGATCATCACCAAGCCGTTCGACCTCGATGAGCTGATGCGCGACGCGAGTGACGCGATTCAAGGCCACGCCGCACAGGCCTAATCGCATCGCAGTTGCAATGACGTCGTCGGCGTAGCCGACGTAAGAACCGTAGCTCACGCGCGTGGGTCTGACTCAGGATGACAGTTAGTCTCCGAACGCGATGCTCCCATCGCCCGCGCGTGTCGCCGCCGGGGCGTAAGCGCCGAGCAACTCGCGCCGCCACCAGGCGCCGGTTCGGGCTCGTTCGGTGCGCGTGGTGAACCAGTACTGATACGCGACCGCGCGCACCGCGATCGGCGGCTTTCCGTCGAATGGATTCGCGGCGAAGAGTTTCACGACGGGCGGTGAGTTCTCCAGCAGCCGTTCCTCGGCGTTCAGCACCCACTGGTTCTCCTGAATCGATCCGAGCGATGCGAACCAGAGATTCCATTCGAAGCGCGGTTGGTACGGTGCGTAAAGTCCGGGCGCTTTGCGCACGTCCTGCGGTTTGTAGCGGAATGGATAGGCGATCCAGGTCGTGCCGTCGCGCGTCCCCTGAAACTCGATCTCGTCGCGGTTGCGCGTCATCACCGCGAAGAGGCCGTAGCGGTTGGCGACGCGGAAAGGATCGAGCAGCGTGACGGTCGGAAACGACGGAATCACGAATGCGGCGATCGAAGTCAGAAAGATGGTGGTCAGCACCACCGCTGCCGCGATCGACGGCTTTGCGCTTCTCGGCAGCGGAACCGGACCGCGCAGGATCGAGTCGTCGAGCAGGAGGATGCCGAGGAAGAGGACGAGATAGTTGAGGAAGGCGTAGTTGGCGGTGAGGATGATGCCGACCTGCAGCGGCGTGACGATGATGAATGCGATGAGCCGGCAGAGCGAGTTTTTGCGCGGCGCGAATAAGAGCCAGACCACGATCAACTCGACGAACAGCGTCAGCCCGGCCGAAAACGCGTGGAAGGAATGCGGCCACTGCTGCACGTACCAGCCGAGCCACGACGGCAGCGGACCGTTCTCGTAGTACTTGTCCATCGCCGTGAGGTTCCGCCACTGCTCCTCGCCGCTGAGAAGTTTCACCAATCCCGATTCGAAGTAGATGCGAAACCATTCCCATTGCAGGAGGAAGACGGCGGCGCGCGACGGCGGCTGATGGACGGCCAGCTTCGGCCGAATCCCGCGCGGCGCGAGAAAGATCGAAAGCAACGCCGCTTCGAGCAGCATGCCGTCCGATTGATAGCCGGCGAACTCCTGCGCCGCGCCGACAAACGAGAGAAAGCAGATGCCGGCGATAGCGATCGAAACGCGCGGCCAGACGTTGACGATGATCGCGGCCGAGGCGGCGAGTCCGATCCAGACGATGGCGCTGAGCATCGCGTCGCCGGCGCTGAACCAAAGCAGCGTCGGCGCGTACCAGTACGCCTTCCAGCCCAGCGCGTGCCGCACGGCATCGAGGTAC
>JBAVBF010000502.1:0-5220 GCA_049586115.1 Thermoanaerobaculia bacterium
CTGCTAACCCGGTTGGGCGGCGGCTTTTTCAAACGGCAAGCACCGGGGGGGCCTTCGACCGTCCTGCGCTGCTGCGGCCTCGCCTCCACAGCTCCGGCGGCTCAGGATGACAGCGGGACCGGTCTCACGGTCGCACGCGGCGTCGTGATGGCAATTCCGGCGAAGAACACGATGCAACCCGCGATGGCCGGTCCGAGGTGGAAAAGATCGGTGTAGCCGATCAGCGGATGCACGATGATCGCGGCGCAGAAACCGGCCACTCCCGCCCCGGCCAATGCCTGCCAGAGGCTGCGCGACGGCGTGCCGTAGAACACCGCGAGGAACATCGCCAAGCCGCAGGAGACGAGCGCGCCACCGAAGCCGGCGCGGTCGTGCGCGATGAGCGGCACGAGGTGCGGATTCACCTGGCGCAGTTCGGCCGGTGTGATGCCCATGAAGACGATGTCCGTCGGCACGAACACCGAGGTCATGCCGACGGTCATGATCGTCAGCCCGGCGGCGACGATGCCGAATGTGGCCATGAGCAGCAGGATTCGGCCGGCGCCGTTTCGCGAACGAACATCGATCGCGGCGCGCGAAACCTGTTCGCCGCGCATAGCACGCGTGCGCACGAGGCCCGCCGCGAAAAGCGGCAGGAGAACGAGCGTCGCCGCGCCGTGCCAGGAGTCGAGATAGCCATAGCCGAGGTACGCGAGGAAGCTCAGGAAACCGGCGCTGCCGCTGATCAGCAACGTCCACCACGCCCACGTTTCGCGGCGGCGCAGCGGAAATTCGGCGAGCCAGAGATACATGATTCCGATGGCCATCAGGACGCCGCCGAACGAGACGCGGTCGTGAACCATGAAGTGCACGATGCGGCAGCCGCGAAGCGCGCAGAGTTGCGCGGCAGTCATGCCGAGGTAGTCGGTGTCCTGCGGCAGAAACTGGCCGGTCGATGCCTGAAAGAGCGCGAACGCGCCGGAACCGATCAACGCCAGCGCGGTCAATTTGATCAGCGAGCGTCCGTCGCCGAGCAATGTTTCGAAGAACCCGCGATCGTCGTCATTGCCGCGCATCGCTAAAGGCTAACATCGCGCGATGGTTCCCACCGGCCGCTTCGCGCCTTCCCCGACCGGCCCGCTCCACCTCGGCAGTCTCGTGGCCGCGGTGGGATCGTGGCTGTTCGCGCGCCGTGCGGGCGGGCGCTGGCTGGTGCGGATGGAGGATCTCGATACGCCGCGCGTCGTCGCCGGATCGGCGGACGAGATCCTTCGCGCGATCGAGCGATACGGACTGACGTGGGACGGCGAGGTCGTGCATCAATCGAAGCGGATTGCGCTGTACGACGATGCGCTGGCGACCTTGCGCGCGAAGAAGCTCGTCTACGACTGCGGCTGCTCGCGCGCGGACCTCACGCGCACCGCCTCGGCGCCACTCGGCCGCGACGCTGTCTATCCCGGGACATGCCGCGATGGATTGCCGGCCGGACGCGTCGCGCGGGCCGTTCGCTTCCGCACCTCACACGAGGTCATCGGCTTCGACGACATGCTTCGCGGACGTATCGAGGAGGATGTCGCCGCGGAGACCGGCGACTTCGTCGTGCGTCGTGCGGATGGGGTCTACGCGTATCAACTGGCGGTGGTTGTCGACGATGCGGCGCAAAACATCACGCAGGTCGTTCGCGGCGCCGATCTCCTGACGTCGACCGCGCGTCAGATTGCGTTGCAGCGCGCGCTCGGATCACCAACCCCGTCGTATGCCCACCTGCCGCTCGTTCTGAATCCGGACGGCTCCAAACTCGGCAAACGCGACGGCGCATTGCCGCTGCCGTCGCTCGATGAGAAGCGCATTCGCGAGACGCTGTCCTTCGCGCTGCAGTTTCTCGGCGTCAAAGTCGGACTCGACTCACCGTCGCGGATGTTGCGCGAGGCGTTGGGGAAGAGTTTGTAATCTAAAGCGGGCGAGACGGCCTCACTCCCCTTCTCACAGCTTCAGAACCAGCTTCGTCATGTCGTGCTGGTTGCCGTCGGGATCCGTTCCGTAGCCGGGCATCACGTACGAAGTGAAGCCGAGGTTCTGGAGGGTGGTGACGGCATCGGCTTCGAGGTCGGAGATCAGCATCGCGTTGAGATGGCGGAGGCCTTTTTCGCGGGCGATGCCGATGAACTGGTTGACGAGCAACGTGCCGAGGCCGACGCCGCGGAAGGCGGGATCGATCATCCACTTGAGGCGGCCGGTCAGGCGGAGCGGACCACCGTGGCGGCGATGGAGCGTGGCATCGGCGACGATGCGATGGCCGTCGAGCGCCAGCAGCGGAAAGACCTTCGCGTAGTCGATGTCGCGGCCCCAGCTCTCGATCAGCGAATGGTTCTCGATCGGATCCCAGGCGAAACGGCGATAAGCGACCGGAAGGTGCTGGAAGAACTCGAACAACGGGTCGACGTCCTTCTCAGCAAAGGGACGGAGCAGAACTCTGCGGCCGTCGCGCAGGACGGCCTCCTGCGGATAGCGATGCGGCATTCGCGAACGATACCATCACTGCCTTCGCGTGCTACCGGGATTGGTCGAACGCCGCCTGCAGTTCCGCGGTGAGCGCGTTGACGTCGTCTTCGCGGCCGTGCCAGGCGGCGGGCGTGTTCTGAAAGAGCGCGATCTGCCAGCGATCACCGCGCTTGACCGCGATCAGCGTCTGCACCGCGTTCGTGGCGCGATTGATCTCGGATTTGTCCGGAGGAACCATGCCGGCATGCGCGCGGAGAATCATCACGTCCGGCGCGAGCGCGCGCACGTCGCGGACCAGCGTCACGTACGACGCGACTTTATGGTTCGCGAAGATGCCGGCCAGGTACGCCGCGATTTCCTCTCGACCGCTCACTTCGCTGCCATCGAAGCCGACAGTCTGTCCGTCGTCGGCGAAATCGCGCGTCATGGCGGCGGCATCGCCGGCATTCCAGCCGGCGATCATCCGCTCGTAGAGATCGCGAATGTCGTTCATGCGCCGAGGGCGGCCGTGCACGCGCGGCAACGCTTCGCCGCGGCGGGCACCATCTCCAGGCATTCCGGACACGCCTTCATCGCCGCGGCAGGAGGCGCCGGCACCGGCTTCACGAGCGCCTTCACAATCAGGAAGACGACGAACGAGATGACGATGAAGTCGATGACCGTGCCGAGGAAGTGGCCGTAGAGGATGGCGCTCTCGGAGATCTTGCCGGCCGCATCGGTCGTGGTGCGAAGAACGACTTTTGCCTGGCGCCAATCGCCGCCCGGAAGGAAAAGTCCGATGATCGGCATCAGCACATCGGCAGCGAGCGCGGAAACGACATTGCCGACCGCTGCCCCGACGATGACGCCGACGGCCAGCGCCAGCGCGTTCGTCTTCGTCAGAAACCCGCGAAACTCGGCAATCATGACGACGAGATGATAGCCGACGCGCTGTATCGTTCGAACGCATGTTTCGCGATCCGCGTCTGCAACGGATGTCCGCATTCCTCGGCGCGATCGGCATTCCGATGATCGCCGGCCGCGTCGATGTGCCGACGTCCTTTCCCGGAAGTCTGATCGCGCGCGGATCGCTGATCGTCGACGAGGAGAAGCTCGTCGCACCCGGCGACGCGCTTCACGAGGCGGCGCACATCGCGCTCGCACCGGCGGAACGGCGCCGCTCCGATTTTTCCTTTCTGAGCGAGGCCGACGGCGGCGAGGAGATCACCACCATCGCCTGGTGCTGGGCGGCGCTGCTCGTGCTCGCGATCGAGCCCGAAGAGATTTTTCACGGGACCGCATATCCGCGGGGAGATTCGCCGGCGATCATCGACGCCGCGCGGAAAGGCGTCTACATCGGATTTCCTCTTCTGCAGTTCTGGGGGATGGCCTTCGACGAGCCGACTGCGCGCGTGCGCGGCGTGGAGCCGTATCCGCACATGGTTCGCTGGCTCCGGCCGTAACGGCGCTCGGCCGCTGCTACAATGCCGCGATTCCCAACGACAGCAGCGAAAGGAACTCCGTGTCCGAAATCGCAATGAATGCAGGCGCCGCCGGCCCGCGTCGCGGCTGGTTGATTGCCGCGTGGATCGGCGTGGTCATGGTGCTGGTCCCGATTCTGATCGTCGCCGCAGTCCTCGCCGACAAGCTGCATTTCGGCTGGATGGTCAAATCGCTCTTCGTCGAGTTCATCACCGCCGGCGTCATGATCGGCGGACTGCTCGTCCTCGTCTCCGCCTTCTTTCTGCCGGAGCGCAAGTCGTGGCGCGGAATCGCGCTGATGTTGTGGGGATTGATCGCGCTGACGTCGCCGCGCTTCGGACTGATGTTCCTGTTTCCGTGGGGACTCGTTGCGTTAGGGCTACCGCTTGTGATCGCCATCCTCCTCCGGCAATCGCGAATGTTGAGGCCGTCGATCGCGTGAGGCGCGGGGCATAACGACTCATCGCCTCACGTTTGCTATCCCCATGAAAAAGACACTTGGTCTGATGGCAATCGTCACGCTGCTTTTGAGCTGCGGCGCGAATGCGGACGCGGTCAACAAGGCGATTCCTGCTCCCGAACTCGATACACCTGCCGCGGAGGCGACCGGGCCGCAGGTCGCGGTGCTGGCGGGCGGCTGTTTCTGGGGATTGCAGGGGATGTTCGAGCACGTGCAGGGCGTGACGCGCGTCGTGGCCGGCTACTCAGGCGGCGACAAGGCCACAGCGCACTACGAGATGGTCGGCACCGAGCGCACCGGCCACGCGGAATCCGTCCAGATCACGTTCGATCCGAAGCAGATCTCGTACGGTCAGCTCCTGCGGCTCTTTTTCTCCGTCGCGCACGATCCGACGGAGCTGGACCGCCAGGGTCCCGATCGCGGCCCGAGCTATCGCTCCGAAATCTTTTTCGCGTCGCCGTCGCAGGAGCGCGTCGCGCGCGCGTACGTGCGGCAGTTGACGAAAGCTAATGTTTTCGCGTCGCCGATCGTGACGAAGATCGAGCCGCTGAAAGGCTTCTATGCGGCCGAGGATTACCACCAGGATTACCTGATCCACAATCCGCAGCAGCCGTACATCGTCTACAACGATCTGCCGAAGATCGAGGCACTGAAGCAGGTCTATCCGCGGGTGTATCGCGCCAAGCCGGTCGCGCTGCGATAGCCGGCACGGCCGGCAACGCTGGTTGCCCAAGGCTCGGCCACCAGTAGTGCTGGATGTTATCGACGCGCGAATTCTTGCGCCTGCGCGTTTCCGCGTAACTACGTCAGCCACGCGG
>JBAVBF010000503.1:0-12551 GCA_049586115.1 Thermoanaerobaculia bacterium
GAGCGACGGGCCGAAACGCGCGCCTTCTTCGCCGCCGGAGACGCCGGAGCCGACGAAGTGCAGCTTCTTCGCTTCCATGCGAGCCGTCCGCGCCTGCGTGTCTTTGAACCACGAGTTGCCGCCGTCGATGACGACGTCGCCTTCGTCGAGCAGCGGCATGAGCTTGTCGATGGTCATGTCCACCGGCGCGCCGGCCATGATCATCATCATGATGCGGCGCGGGCGCTCGACGGCCTGCACCAGCTCTTCGAGCGACTTCGTGGCGGTGAATTTCTTTCCGGCATTTGTGGCGATGAACCTGTCGGTCATCTCCGGTTCGCGATTCCAGACGGCGACGGAAAAGCCGTGCTCCTCGATGTTGAGCGCCAGGTTCGCGCCCATCACGGCGAGGCCGATCATGCCGAATTGCGCTTGCGTCATTTCGTCACCTTTGCCAGTGCTTCGTTAATGGTCTTCGCCAGCGTGTTCAGTCCCGCGTCGACGTCATCGCCGAGGTCGATGCTGACCGCGCGGCGTTTGCGGGAGGCGAGCGATTGGAAATCGCCGATTGCCTGCGCGCGCACGAGCACCCCGAACGTGAATTTCTCATTCGGGATCGGTACGTCCGCATGCGCGCCGCCGGTGAGCTGCATGAACACGCCGGTAGCCGGACCGCCTTTGTGGAACTGGCCGGTCGAGTGGAGGAAGCGCGGGCCGTAGCCGGTGGTCGTCGCGACATGCAGCTCGCGGCCGAGCGTCTCCCGAATCGCGGCGATGCGTTGATCGCGCTCCGGCGACTCGACGAAGTATTCGGTCAGCGCGATGTAGTCGCCCGGCTTCACGCTGCCGAGGAGCGCGCCGATGGCGGCGGAATCATCAGGCTTGATCTGCGGCTGATCGACATGCATCGTGCCGCTGGCCTCAAACTCTTTGAGCAGCTTCTTCGTGTTGTCCTTCGACTCCTGCACGTTCGGCTGATCGAACGCGTCGATGCCGAGGAGCGCGCCGGCGACGGCGGTGGCGAACTCCCAGGTGAAGAAAATCTCGCCGATGTCGAGCGGATCTTCGAGCACAAGATCGACGACCGGATGGCAGGCGTCCGCGAGCGCTTTCAACGTCGACGTCATGTCGGCGTTGCGCATGCGCACGCAGACGAAGAGCCGGTCGTTGCCGTAGTCGCGCGGATCGAGCAGCGGCTCGCCGGCGACAGGGAGAATTCCTTTGCCTTCCTTGCCGGTCGACTCGGCGATGAGCTGCTCGATCCAGAGGCCGAGCGTGTCGAGCGGCGGGGGCGTGATCAGCGTCAGCTTGTCGCGGCCGTTCGTTGCCAGCGATCCGATGACCGTGCCGAGCATCGCTGCCGGATTTTTCTTCACGCTCGGCGACTGCGCGATGTGACTGGCGTGTACGGCGCGGTCGAGCAGCGTGGCCACATCGACGCCCGCGATCGCCGCCGGCACCATCCCGAAATACGACAGCGCCGAGTAGCGGCCGCCGATGTCCGGCTGGTTGATGAAAATGCGCCGGAAGTTGTCCGCCTTCGCATCCTTGCCGAGCTGCGTATCAGGATCGGTGACCGCGACGAAGTTCTCGCCGGCCTTGGCGCCTTTGACCGACTTCACGCGATCGTAGAAGTAACGATGAAACATGGCCGGCTCGGTCGTCGTCCCCGACTTCGACGCGACGACGAACAGTGTCCGCGCAAGATCGAGCCGCGACTCGAGCGCATGCACGGCCGCCGGCACCGTCGAGTCGAGCACGTTCAGCCTCGGGTAGCCGCTTCGCGCGCCGAACAACCGCCGCGTAACCTCGGAACACAAACTCGAACCGCCCATGCCGAGGACCACGACGTCGTCGAAATCGCTCTTGATCGAGTCGGCGAACGCCATCAACTCCGGCGCCGCCTTCGACATCGCCTCGGCCACCGTCAGCCAGCCGAGTGCATTGGCGATGATCTTCTTGTGCGCGTCGTCGTTCTTCCAGAGCGTCGTGTCTTTCTTCCAGATGCGCTCGACGAACTTCTCTTTCTCGACGCGCTGTGCGGCCTGACCGACCGTTGCTTGTGCACTGCCGAGGTTGAGGGAAAGGCGCTTGCCGAGTCCGCGGATCGCTTCGTCGCGCCGCGCTTCGATCGTCGTCATCAACGACGCGAACGATTCATCGAACGACTTCACGCCATCCTCGGTCAGCTTGCCGGTGATGGCCTTCAGGCTGAAGCCCTTCTCCTCGAATTTGCGCATCACCTCGCGCGCGGCGTCGAGATCCTGCTCCAGTGACATCGTCACGCGGCCGTGATCCTTGAATGCTTTGTACGTCGCGGGCGGAACGGTGTTGACGGTGTCCGGCCCGATCAGCGACTCGATGTAGAGCACGTCGCTGTACGCCGGATTCTTCGTCCCGGTCGACGCCCACAACGGACGCTGCACGTTCGCGCCGTGATGCTTCAACTTCTCCCACCGCGGACCGCTGAAGGTTTGTTTGAAAAGTTGATAGGCGAGCTTGGCGTTTGAGATTGCGACCTTGCCGAACAGCGCGCGAATCTCCGGATCGTCCTTCTCCTTCAGCTTCGCTTCCATCTGTTTCTCAGCCAGCGCGTCGATGCGGCTGACGAAGAAACTGGCCACCGACGCGATCTCGTTGATCGGCAGCCCTTGCGCGACGCGGCGTTCGAGACCGCGCAGATACGCCTCCATCACCTGCGCGTAAACGTCGTTCGAGAAGATGAGCGTGATGTTGATGTTGATCCCGTTCGCGATCGACTCTTCGATGGCCGGAATCCCTTCCGGAGTCGCCGGAATCTTGATCATCACGTTCGGCCGATTCAACGTCGCGAAGAGCCGCTTCGCTTCGGCCGCGGTGCCTTTCGTGT
Organism: Thermoanaerobaculia bacterium; assembly: GCA_049586115.1. GTDB lineage: Bacteria > Acidobacteriota > Thermoanaerobaculia > Gp7-AA8 > Gp7-AA8 > JADGNZ01. The sequence goes on from JBAVBF010000503.1 coordinate 2,849, forward strand.
CGCTGGCGAAAAGAGGCGAGACTTCGAGGCTGCAGAATCCATCACCACCGTTGCATTTGTCGTAGACGGGGCGAAAGACGTCGGCGGCGTCGCCGATGTCTTCGATGGTGATGGCGTCGTAAATCTCTTCGCGCGATCTGTTCTGCGCGGCCAGACTGCGCACCTGTTCTTCGTAGTCGTCGCTGCCGCCGATCGCTTTCTCGAAAATGGTCGGATTCGAAGTCAGACCGCGCAGGTCGTCTTCATCGATCATCCGTTTCAGATCGCCGCTGGAAACGAGCCGCCGCTCCATCTGATCGAACCAGATGCTCTGCCCCGTTTTCGCCAGTTCAACAAGTGGATTGCTCATCAGGAACCTCCGAAGGAGCGAGAGCATATCGCGTGCTGAGGAGGTGGGGAGTTGGGTCTAGGGAGTGGGAGAACCGCTTAACTGTCGACTCCGGCGCGCTTGATCGCTCTGGTCGCGATCCTGCCGATGAGGACGCTGACGATAATGGCGATGACGCCGCCGGCGATGTAGACGATCCTAGTGATTTCGCTCGTCGATGTTGTCGCGGCTTTCGTCGCGGCACTGCTGGCGAAAACGAACGCCGCCGTGGCGGGGATGATGCCGAGGAAGGTGGCCAGAACGTAACGCCAGAGCGGGATCGCGGTCAATCCGAACGCATAGTTGATATAGGTGAACGGAAAGACGACCGCGAGGCGGACGAGGAAAACGATTTTCATCCCCTCATTGGCGATGGCTCGGTCAAGTGCCTTGAACTTTTTATTGCTGCGCGTCATCTCCTCGATCCGTTTTCGCATGACCGTCCGCGCGAGCAGAAACGCGAGCGTCGCCCCGATCGTGGCGCCGATGACGACCACGATCGTCCCGCCGACGAATCCGAAAATCGCGCCCGCGCCGAGGGTGAGGATCGACGCGGGGATGAAAGCGACGACGCAGATTGCGTAGACGACGATGTAGACGACGTACCCGAGCGCGCCGAGGCTTTTTACGTAGGCCTGGAACGCCCGCAGCCACTCGCTCACCGGAAGGAAGCGCCAGACGATGATGATCGCTGCGATGACGAGCAGGACGACGAAAATCTTTTTCACCACGGAGGTACAGAGTATGACCTCTGTGCCCTTTGTTTCTCTGTGATGAAATGTCTTTCGCGCCGACGCTCTTCTACCCGGCTCGAAACCGCGCCTCGCCTCCTGAGCCGGAACCCACGCGAACGACGTCTGCCGCGGCGATGCTCAGAAGGCTTTCACGCGGGGACGCGGGGAAAGGCAGATACTTCCTCCGCGTCTCCGCGCCTCCGCGTGAAAACGTCAAGAGAACAAATCGGATTGCCGCCGCGAAGCCCCAGCCGCGTAGCCGAGGTGATCGTAGGCGAGCTTGCTGGCGACGCGGCCGCGAGGGGTGCGCTGGAGGAAGCCGATCTGGATCAGGTAGGGCTCGTACAGGTCCTCGATCGTGCCGCGGTCCTCGGCGATCGATGACGCTAACGCTCCGACGCCGACGGGGCCGCCGCTGAAGCGTTCGATGATCGTGGTGAGGAGCTTGCGATCGATTTCGTCGAGGCCGAATTCGTCGACTTCGAGCATCTCCAGCGCTTCGCGGGCGATGGTCACGTCGATCTTTCCTTCGCGCTTGACCTCGGCGAAATCGCGCACGCGGCGCAACAGCCGGTTGGCGATCCGCGGCGTGCCGCGGGAGCGGCGGGCGATTTCGTGCGAGCCGTCGGCGGTGACTTCGATGTTCAGAATTTCAGATGAACGGCGGACGATGATCTCCAGCGATTCGACGTCGTAGAAATCGAGGCGGTGCACGATGCCGAATCGCGCGCGCAGCGGAGCGCTGAGCAGGCCGGCGCGCGTGGTGGCGCCGATGAGGTTGAAGCGCGGCAATTCGTACTTGAGCGTGCGCGCGGCAGGACCCTGCCCGATGACGATGTCGATGAAAAAGTCCTCCATCGCCGAGTAGAGGATTTCCTCGACCGGCGCGGGAAGCCGGTGGATCTCATCGATGAAGAGCGTGTCGCCGGGCTGCAGGTTGGTGAGCAGCGACACGAGATCGCCGGTCTTTTCCAAGGCCGGACCGGAGGTTGAGCGCATGGCGGCGTCCATCTCGTTGGCGATGATGTGCGCCAGCGTCGTCTTGCCGAGGCCGGGCGGGCCGAAAAGGAGGACGTGATCGAGCGTCTCGCGCCGTTTGCGCGCGGCCTCGATGGAGATGTGCAGGTTCTCCTTGACCTTCTTCTGCCCGATGTAGTGATGCAGCCGCCGCGGCCGCAACGACAGCTCGACGGTGGCATCGTCTTCGAGCGGAGTCGCGGAAAGGATTCGATCTTCGTCCATCTGGCGACGAAAGTTTATCCGCAGAGGGACGCAGACGGGATCAGTACATCATCCCCAACTGCAGCTTGGCAGCCTCGGACATCATGCTGCGATCCCACACCGGATCGAAGACGACTTCGACTTCGGCTTCTTTCACGCCGGGTAGCGACTCGACTTTCGATTTCACGTCCGAGGCGAGCACCGGGCCCATGCCGCAGCCGGGGGCGGTGAGGGTCATCTTGATCTTGACGTTCTTCGCGCCGTCGGAGTCTTCGAGCTCGCACAGGTAGACCAGGCCGAGGTCGACAATGTTGACCGGGATCTCGGGGTCGTAGCAGGTTTTGAGCTGGTCCCAGACCATCTCTTCGAGTTTCTCCGGCGCGACTTCTTCGCCGGGAGCGACTTCGACCACGTTCTCGACCGGCTTGCCGATCGCTTCGACTTCCTTGCCGGAGATGCGGACCATGAGTCCGCGTTCGGTGATGAGCGTGTAGGAGCCGCCGAGCGATTGCGTGATCGTGGCGTGAGCGCCCTCGGGGACGAGAACTTTCTCGCCGCTCGGGATCATGACGGCTTCGGCGTTGCGGGTCAGGGTTACTTCTTCGCGCATGTTCATTCGGTGCTTACCGTTTCCTTATCGCCTTCGAGCGCGCTGTTCAGCGTGTGCCATGCAAGCGTTGCGCACTTCACGCGCGCCGGGAACTCCGACACTCCGGAGAACGCGGCGAGGCGCCCGAGTTCTGCCGTGCTGAGGCTGCCGGGTTCGCCGGTGACGAGCTTATGGAAGACGTCGAAGAGCTGATGTGCCTCGGCGGTCGACTTCCCTTTCAACGATGAGCTCATCACGGATGCGGACGCTTTCGAGATCGCGCAGCCGTTGCCGGTGAAGCCGATGTCTTTGATCGTGTCGCCGTCGACTTCCACGTAAATCTTGTAGTGATCGCCGCAGAGCGGGTTGTACCCGTCGACCGATTTCGTCGCGTTCGGCAGCTCGTGAAAGTTGCGGGGGTTTTTGTTGTGGTCGAGGATGACCTGCTGGTAGAGCTCGCGAAGATCGGACATTGCTATCGGAAGACCTCGATGACGTTGTGCAGTCCAGCGACGAGCGCGTCGGCCTCATCGCGGGTGTTGTACATCGCGAACGATGCGCGGCCGGTGGCGGGCACGTTGAAGCGCAGCATCAGCGGCTGCGCGCAGTGATGGCCGGTGCGGACGGCGATCCCCTGTTCATCGAGGATCGTGCCGATGTCGTGCGGGTGAACGCCTTCGAGCACGAACGAGATCACGCTCGCTTTTTCGGCGGCGGTGCCGATGATGCGCAGGCCGTCGATTTCGAGCAGGCGTTTCGTGGCGTAGTGGAGCAGATCCTGTTCGTGCGCCGCGATCGGGTCGATGCCGATGGCGGAGATGTAATCGAGCGCCGCGGCGAGACCGATGACGCCTTCGATATTCGGCGTGCCCGCTTCGAACTTGTACGGCAGCGCGTTGTACGTCGTCTTCTCGAAACTGACGGAGAGGATCATGTCGCCGCCGCCCTGCCACGGAGGCATGGCGTCGAGGATCGACTCTTTGCCGTACAGCACGCCGGTGCCGGTGGGACCGTAGACCTTGTGCGCGGAGAATGCGTAGAAGTCGCAATCGAGCTCGCGAACATCGACGTGAAGATGCGGCACGCCCTGCGCGCCGTCGATGAGCGTGATGGCGCCGGCGGCGTGCGCGAGCGCGATCATTTTGCGGATCGGATTGATTGTGCCGAGGGCGTTCGAAGCGTGCCCGAAGGAAACGATCTTCGTGCGATTCGTCAGGAGTTTCTCGAACTGATCGAGAATGACTTCGCCCGCATCGTTCACCGGCGCGATGCGAAGCCGCGAGCCTTTTTCCTCGCAGAGCATCTGCCACGGAACGATGTTGGAGTGATGCTCGATGGCGGTGATGACGATCTCGTCGCCGGCGCCGACGTTCTTCCGGCCCCACGTCTGCGCGACGAGATTGATCCCCTCGGTCGTGCCGCGCGTGAAGACGATTTCCTTTTCATCGCGCGCGTTGATGAAGCGCTTCACGGTGCTGCGCGCTTTTTCGTACGAGTCGGTGGCGGTCTCGCTCAGGTAATGCACGCCGCGATGGACGTTCGCGTTCTCCTCGGTGTAGTAGCGGACGATGCGATCGATCACCTGCCGCGGCTTCTGCGTCGTCGCCGCGTTGTCGAGGTAGACGAGCGGCCGGCCGCCGCGAACGGGTTGGGTCAGGATGGGGAAGTCGCGTCTGATTCGATCCAGATCGAGACCGGTGGTCGTCTGCTGCAGCACGGCGCTCATCGCGATTCACTCCTGCGTTCGGGGAGATGCTTCGGCATGCGGCTGAACAGCGCGCGGCCGGCGTTTTCGCGGACGACGTCGATCTTCATCCGCTCCACGATCTCGCTCGCGAACGCGTACACGAGCAGATTGCGCGCTTCCTCGGCGCCGATGCCGCGGGCGCGAAGGTAGAAGAGCGCTTCCTCGTCGAGCTGGCCGATCGTCGAGCCGTGGTTGCACTTCACGTCGTCGTTGTGAATCTCGAGCGACGGTTTCGAATCGATGATCGCGGTCTCCGACAGCAGCAGGTTCTTGTTCGTCTGCCGCGAGTTCGTCTTGACCGCATCCGGCTCGACGATGATGCGTCCGTCGAAAATGCCGCGCGCGTTTTCGTCGAGGATGCCTTTGAACAGCTCCACGCTGTCGCAGTGCGGCGCGACGTGATCGATGACGGTGTGATTGTCGACGTGTTGCTTTCCGGAGAGGACAAACAGTCCTTCCATTGAAAGACTCGCGCCCTCGCCGCTGAGCGCGGCGTTGATCTCGTTGCGAACGAGTCCGCCACCGGTGGCGATCGTGCGCGACGTCACGCTCGATGAACGCTCCTGGTGAATCTGCACCGTGCCGATATGAAACGCATCGAGCGACTCGTTTTCAAATTTGTAGTGATCGACGACAGCGCCGTCGCCCGCCACGATTTCCGTGACGGTGTTCGTGAAGTACTTGCCGTTGCCGGTGAACGATTCGACGACCGTGATCTGGCTTCCGCGTCCGGCCACAATCAGATTGCGGATGTGCGATGCGACGCCCGCATCACCGATGAAAAGGAGATGGACGAAACCTTCGACGACGGTGCCCGGCGCGATCTCGATGTACGCACCGTCTCGCCACATCGCGGTGTTGAGCGCGGTCAACGCGTGTTTCTCGTAATCGGCGTAACGCGCGAAGTGCTGTGCGAACGATTCGTTTTCCATCGCTTCGCGAATCGGCATCACGCGGATTCCGGGATGCTCGTTCGCGAGCGCCGAACGATTCGCATGCAGCGCGCCGTTGACGAAGATCAACTCCGCAATCGGCTTGTCGCCGAACGGGGAGGCGGGATCCTTTCCCTCGGGCTGGCGCTGATCGCTCTTCCAATCGATGTTCGCCAGAGTGGCCAGAGACGTGTACTTCCAATCCTCGGAACGCGTCGTCGGCCATCCGAGGATGTTGAAGCGTTCGGCGGCCTGCTCGCGAATGCGGCGAACGCGCTCCGGCTCACCGTCGAGGTGAAACGGCGCAACCGTGGAGCGATCTTCGAGAACGCTGTTCATGAGGCGGTCGCCATCTCCTCTTCAATCCACTCGTAGCCCTTCTGTTCGAGCTCCTCGGCCAGTTCTTTCCCGCCCGATTTCACGATCCGGCCGTCGGCCAGTACGTGGACGAAATCGGGCACGAGGTACTTCAACAGCCGCTGGTAGTGCGTGATGACGAGCACCGAGTGCTTTTCGCTGCGTAGCGCATTCACGCCCTCGGCGACGATGCGCAAGGCGTCGATGTCGAGGCCGGAGTCGGTCTCGTCGAGGATGGCCAGCTTTGGATCGAGCACGGCCATCTGGAAAATTTCGTTGCGCTTTTTCTCGCCGCCGGAAAAGCCTTCATTCACGGAGCGGTTCATGAACGCTTCATCGAGCTCGACGAGCTTCATCTTTTCGCGCGCCAGCTGCAGGAACTCCATCGCATCGAGCTCCTCCTGCCCCTGGTGCTTACGCACCGCGTTGAGCGCGGCTTTGAGGAAGTAGATGTTGTTGACGCCCGGAATCTCGACCGGATATTGCAGGGCCAGAAAGACTCCCTCGCGAGCGCGCTCCTCGGCGGGAAGCGCGAGCAGATCCTTGCCCTGATACGTCACCGTGCCCGAGGTCGCTTCGTACTTTGGACGTCCGGCCAGAACGTTCGCAAGCGTCGATTTCCCGGAGCCGTTCGGCCCCATGATCGCGTGCACCTCGCCGGTCCCGACGTGCAGCGTCAGCCCCTTGAGGATTTCTTTGCCGTCGATTCCGGCGTGCAGGTGTTTGATGTCTAGCATATTTTTCACTTAAAAATGTCATCCTTCGCCGTCCTGCGGCGGCTCAGGATGACAAGGGTGGCGTTTATTACCCCACTGATCCTTCCAAACTAACTCCCAAAAGCTTCTGCGCTTCGACCGCGAACTCCATCGGCAACTCTTTGAACACCTCGCGGCAGAAGCCGTTCACGATCATCGAGACCGCATCCTCGGCGGAAATCCCGCGCTGCTGGCAGTAGAAGAGCTGGTCTTCGCCGATCTTCGACGTCGATGCCTCATGCTCCATCTTCGCGGTCGAGTTGCGGACCTCGATGTACGGGAACGTGTGCGCGCCACATTTGTCGCCGAGGAGGAGCGAGTCGCATTGCGAGTAATTGCGCGCACCCTCGGCCGACTTCATGATTTTTACTTCGCCGCGATAGGTCTGCTGGCCGTGGCCGGCGGAGATGCCTTTCGACACGATCGTCGAACGCGTGTTCTTGCCCATGTGAATCATCTTCGTGCCGGTGTCGGCCTGCTGGCGATGGTTCGTGAGCGCGACCGAATAGAACTCGCCGATCGAGTTGTCGCCCTGCAGGATGCAACTCGGATACTTCCAGGTGATGGCCGAGCCGGTCTCGACCTGCGTCCACGACAGCTTCGCGTTCTTGAATGCTTTGCCGCGCTTCGTGACGAAATTGTAGATGCCGCCGCGCCCTTCCTTGTCGCCCGGATACCAGTTCTGCACCGTCGAATATTTGATCGACGCGTTGTCGAGCGCGACCAGTTCAACGACGGCGGCGTGGAGCTGATTCTCGTCGCGCATCGGCGCCGTGCAACCTTCGAGGTAACTGACGGTGGCGCCTTCGTCGGCCACGATCAGCGTCCGCTCGAACTGGCCGGTGTTGGCCGAGTTGATGCGGAAGTAGGTCGACAGCTCCATCGGGCAGCGGACGCCTTTCGGGATGTAGCAGAACGAGCCGTCGGTGAAGACGGCGGAGTTGAGCGTGGCGAAGAAATTGTCGGTGTACGGAACGACACTGCCGAGGTATTTCTGGACGAGGTCAGGGTGATTTTGAACGGCGTCGGAGAAGGAGCAGAAGATCACCCCGACTTTCGCGAGTTCGGTGCGGAAGGTCGTGGCCACGGAGACGGAGTCGAAAACCGCGTCGACGGCAACGTTCGAGAGCCGCTTCTGCTCCTCGAGCGAGATGCCGAGCTTCGAGAACGTCGCGCGCAGCTCCGGATCGACGTCATCGAGCGAGTTGAGTTTCTTCTTCTGCTTCGGCGCGGAGTAGTACGACGTGGCCTGATAGTCGATTGGGCCGTACTTGATGTTCGCCCACGTCGGTTCCTTCATCGTCAGCCAATGGCGGAAGGCTTTGAGGCGGAACTCGAGCATCCACTCCGGCTCGTTTTTCTTCGCGGAGATCAGGCGGATGATGTCTTCGTTCAGGCCGGGCGGCGCCTGATCGGCTTCGATGTCGGTGATGAAGCCGTACTTGTACTCCTGGCTGGCAATCTGTTCGATGGTTGAGCTCATAGGTTGACTCCGAGGGCCGGTGCTGCTTCCGCGACGCGTGCAACCGGCATTACGCCGCGGGTGAGGTCGCCGAGCGTGACCTGCTCGAACGCTCCTTTCACTGCGCGGTTGATGCCGAACATGAAGCGGCGCGACGGACAGGCCACGCGAATCGCACACGTTGCGTGGCCCTGATCGTCGGTGGTCTCGCATTCGACGAGATCCCACGGACCTTCGAGCGCTTCGATGAGGTTGCCGAGCGTGACCGTCTCAGCGTCGCCGTTGAATACGTAGCCGCCACCCGCGCCGCGCTGAGAATCGATCAGCTCACTCTGGTGCAGCGTCTTCAGCACTTTCGTGATCATCGGAACGGGGAGGTGGTAGAACTCGGCGATCTCGCGCGCCGACGCGACCTCGCCGTTGTGGCGGGCCAGGTAGACGGCGGCGAGGAGGCCGTAGTCAGTGAGTTTGGAGATTTTCAGCATCGGCGAATCCCGTCGGGCGCGAAACAGTACCACTACGGTACGGATTGTCAACGGGTGTCGCTCCGCCGTTGTTCCCCGCCGTCGAACGTAGAATCCGCCGTCGATGCCGCGCTTTCCACGAGTCCGCCCCGCTGTCATCGCAGCGCTGCTGATCGCCATCGGCGCCATCCGGATGGCCACGACGTGGCGCGTCTTTTCAGTGACGAATGACGAGGCCACGCACCTCGGCGCGGGGCTCGAGCTGCTGGAGTTCCATCGCTACACGCTGCAAAGCGAAAACCCGCCGCTGCCGCGCGTCGTCTACGCCGCTCCAGCCTGGTTTGGTGGGATGCGCTTCGACCCGCATGGCACGTTCAGCGATCAGATCCACAGCGTTTTCTACGGTCACGGCGACTACCGGGCGAATCTCTTCCGCGGCCGCGCCGGCACAGCACTCTTTTTCATCATCGCCGCGGTCGCGGTCTTCTTCGCGGCGCGCGACGCTCTCGGCGACACCGGCGCGCTCGCCGCCACCTTTCTCTTCACGATGGAGCCGGTGGTCCTCGGCTACTCCGCGCTGACGACGCACGATGGCCCAGCGGTGGCCGGCCTGGCGGTTGCGCTGTTCGCGTTCGGCCGCTGGCTGCGCAATCCCGATCTCAAACACGCGCTCCTCTTCGGCGCCGCATTCGGCTTCAGCATCCACTGCAAGTTCACCAGCATCATCTATGTGCCGGTGACGTGCATCGCCATCGCGGTCGTTCGTCTGCTGCGCGATCCCGACTTTCGCAAACGTTTCGGACGCGCCCTCGGCACGATGATTCCGGCGGCCTTCGTAACGCTCTTCGTAGTCTGGGCCGGCTACGCGTTCACCATTCATACGTTCGCGGAGCTGCAGCCGTGGATCGATTCCTATCCGCCGCGGCTCCAGCATCTGATCGCGCACATCAACCCGTCGACACCGCTGCCGGCACCGGCGTTCTTCGTCGGCATCAGCGCGATTCACAAAATCGACAAGGAGGGGATGGAGTCGTTTCTCTGCGGCCGGACCAGCACGGCCGGCTGGCGGTGGTAC
>JBAVBF010000504.1:0-3659 GCA_049586115.1 Thermoanaerobaculia bacterium
TTGAAATCGCCGTCGGTAGCGAGAATCACGCGATTGTTGCCGCCGTCGATGAAGTTCTGTTTCGCGACGTCGTAGGCGAGCTTGATTCCCGCGCCGCCGGCCGTGGAGCCGCCCGCTTCCAGCGACTGGATCGCGGCCAGGATCGTTCCCTTGTCGGAACCGGGCGTCGACGGGAGCACCAGTCCCGCATTGCCGGCGTAGAGGACGATGGCCACGCGGTCCTTCGGCCTGAGCTGATTCACGAGCAGCTCGAGGCCGTCTTTGACGAGCGGAAGTTTGTCGGGCTCCATCATCGAGCCCGACACGTCGATGAGGAAGGTGAGATTGTTCGCCGGCAGCTCGGCGGTCTTCATGCGGCGGCCCTGAAGTCCGACGAGCAGAATCCGATGCCGTTCGTTCCACGGACACGCCGCGACCTCCGTCGTCACCGAGAACGGCTGCGCGCCGGACGGATCGGGATAGTCGTAAGTAAAGTAGTTGACCATCTCCTCGATGCGGACGGCATCGCGCGGCGGACGTTGTCCATCGCGCAGGAATCGCCGCACGTTACTGTATGCGGCGCGGTCGACGTCGACGGAGAAGGTGGAGAGCGGGTTGTCGGCAACGGCGAGAAATTCGTTCTCGACGATGCGTCCGTACTCCTCGGTATTGAACTGCGTTGCGTCGGCGCTCATCTTCGCGACCGCGAGCCGGTCGGTGGTATCGCGGGTGCCGATGATGCCGCCGACGACACCACCGACCACGCCGCCTTCGACGCCTCCGTAGACGCCGCCGGGGACGCTCGCCGGCGGTGGCGGTGCCGGCACGACGAATTCGTTGGGCACGCCTTTCGGCTGGTCGACAGCGGCATTGCGTCCAGCGGGCGGCGGCGTGACCGGTGAGGCGCCCGACCTCAACTCGCTCTTGCACGAGACCAGCGCAAGCAACGTGAAAAGAACCGCGGACAGGATGAGCACAACGCCATCGAGAGCGGATCGGATCTGACGATTTTTCATGATGTTTCCTCCGTATCGCTGGCGTTGGACACCACGTTGCCCGCGATGGAAACCTTATCGTCGCCGCGCGTGATGCGCCGGCTTCGGCACCTGCATCGGCTCGCGGACGGACGGCGTTTTCGGCGGATGTGTTCCCGGATTGATCTCGCCGAACACGCGCATCTTCAGCGACGGCGCCGAGTACGCGCCGTACGCGAGCTCCCGGTTGATGAAGAGCGCGTCGGGCGAGCGATAGACGTTGCCGTTCTCGACGTAGACGAACGAGCCGGTCAGCTTCTCCGCGAGGTAGTCGCGCGCCGCCTGTTCGTCCTCGGCGGGGACGTCGACGTTCGCGAGATGCACGACCTCCGTCATGCCGGTGCGCTCGACGACGATCGTGCGGCTGTCGATCACTTTGGAAAAGCGCGCCATCGGAATGGCGGCCATCATGGAATGTGAGAAAACAACGAGAGACACGCAAAGAATGAAACGTTTCATGGCGTTTTGCGTGGTGCGGGAAAGACGGAGAGGCAACCGCGCAGGAAGGCGGTCTCGGTGGGAGGCGGGACGTTAACATACCTGTGCGATACTCTGCAACCGTATGCCGGGGCGGGAGGGGAAGCGCGGTTTGACGCGGCGAACGGGCTCGTTCAGGACGGTCGCGCTCCTGATGCTCATTCCCGTCGGCGGCATCGTTCTCTTCTTCCTCTGGAGCTTCCTGCACAACGCGCTTTCGCTGCTCAACCGCCCTGCGCACAGCGAGGCTTCGGTGCTCGGGACTTCGCATCGCGGCGACATCGTGCTGATCCTCGACGACGTCGGCTTCGATCACCAGCCGTTGGATTCAGCGATGGCCATCGATCCGAATGTGAATTTCGCGGTGCTTCCCAACGGAAAGCGATCGATGGAGTTCGCGTCGACATTGCACGCGCGCGGATTCGAACTGCTCTGCCACCTGCCGATGGAACCGGAAGGCTTCCCGCGCATCTCGCCCGGAGTGGGTGCGGTGCTGACGACGATGTCCGACGTGCAGATCGCCAACGCGACGCGCACGAATATCGAATCGATCCGTTTCGCGCGCGGCGTGAACAATCACATGGGCTCGCGCGCCACCGCCGACCGCCGCGTGATGACCGACGTCCTCGGCGCGCTGCCGAAAGGGATGTACTTCATCGATTCGAAGACGACCGGCAACTCGATCGCCGGCCCGCTCGCGCGCACGATGCGCGTGAAGACCGCGTCGCGCAACGTGTTCCTCGATGACGTGCAGGACGTTGCCGCGATCCGCAAGCAATTGGCGGTGCTCGCCGAAACGGCGTCCTCGCGCGGCGTCTCGGTCGGCATCGGACACATGTACCCATCGACGATCGAGGTCCTGACCGAGGACGCGCCGAAGTTGAGGGCCGAGGGTTTCCGGTTCGTTCGCGCGAGCGCGGTAGTGCGCTGACTTTCTTGTCTGTGCTTTGGCAAGTTGCACTGCGGCTACACTCCAGCCACTAATGCTGCTCGCTCTTTTCCTCATCGATCTCGCTGCCGGTCTGTATCTCTTCCTTCCGTTCGTCGGACGCCGCAACGCGGGTGTGAAGTTTTACCGGCTGATCCTCATCACCACGGGTGCGCTGGCCCTCGGCGCGCAACTGGCGCACGTCCAACGATTGCGTCCGTTCGAAGCCGCGGCGGTTGTGTTGACGATCGTCGTTTACGTCACGCTTCGCTATCCCAAACGGCTGATCTTCCGCATCCCCGCAGCGCTCCTCGGGATCGTCTACGTCATCGCGCCGGTAATCGCGTGGCGCGACGCGACGCACGCATCGATCGCCTGGTCAATCTTCGGCGCCCTTTCCAGCGTCGCGATCCTCGGCAGCGTTACGCTGGCGATGCTCCTCGGACACTGGTATCTCGTCGTACGCGGCATGGCTATCGATCCGCTCAAGCGTCTGACGTTCGCCACGCTCGGCGCGACGATTGTGAAAATCGTAGTCGTGGCGGTTGCGATTCTCGCTGGCGGCGCGTGGTACGAAGTCGCAGTGCGGCAGGGCATCTTCTTCTGGATGCGCGCGGGATGGGGACTGGCCGGACCGCTACTGCTCTATCCAATGGTGTGGGGAACGGTGAAGATCCGCTCGACGATGGCAGCGACCGGGATTCTCTACGTCGATGTCGTCGCGGTGGTCATCGGCGAAGTGCTCGGCGCGTGGCTCAGCGCGATCGTTCACCTGCCGGTTTAACCATGTCCCTCTTCCGCGCCCGGGGGCGCCGCACCGTACACATGCCGATCGTGGATCACCAGATCGAACGGCTTCAGCGCAGGATTGGCCGCGTAGCCGCGATGCACTGCCTGGCATTCGTAGCAGACGATCACATCCTTCACGATGCGCCAGACGACGTAGTCGAGGATCGTTACGCCGAGCAGTGACAGGCCGTAAGTCCACGGCACGAAGATCGATCCGAGGACAACCAGCGCGATGCCTGTCTTGCGATTGAAATCCTTTTGAAAGTAAAGCTGCTCGTGTGCGCACGCGGCACAGCGGTCGATGATCGCATCCGCGTCCGGCGCCACGACCGAGGACGGCGCCCCGCAGAAATCACAAGGGCGCGACGCTTCGCCAGCATCGCGCCCGAGGCGCTGTTCGCATTGAGGACAGAGAAAGTGGACGGACGTTGTCATCGTGAGCCGGCGAAGCG
>JBAVBF010000505.1:0-6156 GCA_049586115.1 Thermoanaerobaculia bacterium
ACGTCTTCGCCGGCATCCGCTACGCCATCAACGAGGGCGGAATCACGGAGACGAACCGCGAGTCGATCAGCTACTTCGGGATCGAGACCGGCACAAAGATGACGGTGCGGTTGCGACTGCGCGCGCGCGATCGCCAGTCGATGCAGGCGCTTCGCATTGCGCTCGAACCCTTCATTCTTCGCATCGACGCCGACCGCGTCCTTCCCGAGGTTCGCGAGTTCCTGCACGACATCGCCCCGTTGCGCATCGAAGAAGGGCAACATCTGCAGGACATCGACCGCACCATCGCCGCCGGCAAACTCTGGCTCCTTCCGGCCGGATATCGCGAGCTGACGCAGAACGTTCTCTGGCCGGAATCGGTCGAAACGGACGCCGGCGTGACGACGATGAAGGTCAACCTCTTCAACCTCCCTGACGAAAATCCCGATGCGCGCATCGAATGGCTGCGCGGCATCGCGGCGCAGTACGGAGTCGTCATCGATGCAGTGCTCGAGAAGAGTGGACCGGCGCCGCTGAGCACCCGGCACACGCCGATGTTCGCGCTGCTGACGGCCGAGGCGAAACGGCAGTACGCGGGCGCACGAACGGGGACCGAAGTGCTGGCCGCCTGGTACAACGACTCGCGATATCTGCGCGCGCGCGGCGTCGAGGCCTACGGCCTGATGCCGTTCCCGACCGACTGGTACCAGACGCAGGGCATCCATTCGGTCGACGAACGGCTGCGGGCCGACTGGTTCGGTAGCGGTGTCGCCTTGCTGCGCCGCGTCACGAGCCGCTTCGCCTTTGAGCCTCTGCCGCCTCCCGCCCTCTGACACAATTTGTCAGAGAGGCGGCCCGAAAACCGTCAGAAAACGTTCCACGGCTGCCGGGTGTTGCGATCAAACTGAATCGAATCAAGCGCTTAGGTGTGGTTCCTCTTCGGCATCCCGCTTGCCCTTAGGGACCTCCACAGGAGGGTTCAAATGATTAAAAAGAACCAGAAGGGTTTCACCTTGATCGAGCTTTTGATCGTCGTCGCGATCATCGGCATTCTCGCCGCGATCGCCATTCCGAATCTGCTCACCGCCATGCAGCGCGCGAAGCAGAAGCGGACCATGGCCGACATGCGCACCATCGCTACGGCGTGGGAAGCGCGTGCAACGGACGTGAACAAGTACACCGCAGCCGGCGCGTTCCTGCCGAGCTCCACGGTTTCAAACGCCACTATGGACACGAACTTGGCCCCCACGTACATCAAGTCGATGGTGGCGAATGACGGGTGGGGAAACAAGTGGGTGTTCGCAGTGGACGGTCCCGCGGGCCAGCAGTACGCGATCACTTCGTTCGGCCGCGACGGCGTAGCCGGCACCGCGCCGACGGCCACCACCACGACCACGAATTTCGATTGCGACATCATCTACTCGCAGGGCCAGTTCCTGCAGTACCCGGAAGGCGTGCAGCAGCAGTAATCGCGTCGCCAGCAATCTTTGGAAAGGGCGCCTTCGGGCGCCCTTTCTTTTTACGACGCCATCGCCTTGAGCGCGGCGTGCATCGGAGCGTACAGGCGCTCGTGATAGCCGAACGCTTCGCGGTAGATCTGCTGGAACGCGCCGAGATCTTTTGGCGCGACGACGAGGTTCACGCCGTAGAGGAAGGCGGCGTTGCCGTCGAGCGTGCGCAGATTTTCAGAAAAGAGGATGAAGAACGCCTTCCGGCGATCGGTCGGAGTGAGCGAAATGATCGGCGCGAAATCGGCCAGCGGCGGCGGCGTGACCTGCGCCGGATTCAGCATCACCACCGGCGGATACTCCTGCATGAAATAGTCGCGCGCCTGCGCCGGCGCGGCGATCACGACCGGCATGAAGCCGATCAGCTTCGCGGCCTGACGCAGCGAGGGACTATCGCTGCCGACGATGAGCGCCTTCGCTCCGAAACTGTCGTCGTCCTCGTGCGTGTGCTGGGTCTCGGCATCCGCAACCGGCGCGGCCGCGGCGGCGGCCATCTCCAGATTGCGCCGGTCGACGGGCAGCTTCGTTTCGCAGACAGGACACGGAATCAGCACCGGCTTCATCGGCAGCTTGGTCTCGTCGATCGAGAGGACTTTCTGGCAGGACGTGCAGGTGATCTTCATCGCCTACTCCAGCATCGACAGCAGCGAGTCGCTGTCGCTCGTCGTCTCCGGCCGCGCGTCCGCATCTTCGTCGGTCAGCCGCAGCGCGAGGTTGGTCGGATTGGTCGCGTACGCCAGCGCGATCTCTTTCGTGATCACGCGCTTCTGCCACAACTTATCGAGCTCGTCGTCGAACGTCTGCATCCCGTCGACGGAACCATCGTGCATCGCGTCGATCAGCGAGCGCCCCTCGGTCTCGCCTTTGAGCACGTAGTCGCGCGTGCGCATCGTCGACTTCAGGATCTCGAGCACCGCGATGCGTCCGCCGCCGACTTTCGGGAGCAGGCGCTGTGACACGACATAGCGGAACGACTGCGCGAACCGCGTGCGCACCTGCGGCTCCTGATCCTTCGGGAAAACGCCGACGATGCGATCGACCGTCTTCGCCGCATCGATCGTGTGCAGCGTCGACAGCACGAGGTGTCCGGTTTCGGCCGCCTCCATGGCGATCTCGATCGTCTCCACGTCGCGCATCTCGCCGATCAGGATCACCTTCGGCGCCTGCCGCAACGCCGCGCGCAGTGCCAGCGCGAACGTCTTCGTATCGGCGCCCAGCTCGCGTTGATTCACGGTCGACTTGATGTGCTTGTGCATGTACTCGACGGGGTCTTCGACGGTGATGATGTGGTACGCGTAGTCGTGGTTGATCTTGTTGATCAGCGCCGCGAGCGTTGTCGATTTCCCCGATCCGGTAGGCCCCGTCACGAGCACGATTCCGTTCTTGAGGTTGCAGATGTTCGACAACTCCGCCGGCAGGTGCAGCGACTCCAGCGTCGGAATGCCCTCGGGGATCACGCGCAGGACGATGGCGTACGTCCCGCGCTGCGCGAAGATGTTCACGCGGAAGCGCGTCTTCTGCGGGATCGAGTACGACAGATCGACCGAGCCGTTGGACAGCAGCGTCCGGGTCAATTCGCGGTCGCCGCGCAGCATGTGCATGGCGATCATCTCGGTCTGGTACGGCGTCAGCCGCGGCAGGCCGGGAAAGTTGACGGCGACGAGTCCGCCGTCGATCTCGACCTGCGGCGGACGGCCGACGGAGAAGTTGAGATCCGACACGCGCTCCGACATCTTCAGCATCGCCTCGAGGATGGCGTCGAGATTGAAGTTCTTCATGGCTGCGCTCGGGTGGGCGACATTGTACGCAAAGTGCCAAGTACAATCCCCGCGCATGTCGATCATCGCCATCGATTACGGCGGCCGCCGCATCGGCGTGGCGGTGAGCGATTCCGGCACGATCGCCACGCCGTACTCGGTGGTGAAGAACGAAGGAGAGATCATCGACAAACTCGCGCGCATCGCCTCGGAACTCGACGCGGAAACGATCGTGGTCGGCCTCGCCCGGCGCCCGCGCAGCGACAGCGGCGAGCAGAAGTTCCGCGATTTCGCGGAGCGTCTGCGGCAGAAAACGTGCAAACCGGTCGTGCTTTGGGACGAAGCGCTGAGCACCACCGAGGCCGCGCGCCAACTGCGTGAGAGCGGCACGAAACGGCGCGACGCCCAGCGCGAAATTGACATGCACGCCGCCGCCGTCATCCTCCAGTCCTACCTCGACGCCGAGAGCCGGAGGGCGTCATAGCCCGCCGCGCGAAAGCCCGCGGCGGCTGCCGTAAGCTCCTGCAGTCGCTGACGACCATCGGCGTCTTTGCCATCCTCCTCGCCGTCGCCGGCGGCTGGTTCTTCCTGCGCGCCATGCGCTCGCCGTACAAAAACTACAGCCAGCCGTTCAAGGACGTCGAAGTGCGCCACGGACTGCGCAGCGCCGCGATCCTCAAGCATCTCGAATCCGAGGGGATCATCCGCGACGAATACATCCCGCTGATCTACATGAAGGTGGCGCGGCACAACGACAGCATCAAGGCCGGCATCTACGAATTTTCGAAGCCGATGACCTCGGAGGAGGTGCTCGACAAGCTCATTCGAGGCGACGTCGTGGCGAAGAGCATCACCGTCCGCGAAGGCCTCGATCGTTTTTCCGTTGCACACATCTTTGTGCAGGAAGGATTCGGGCGCGACGCGGAGTGGGACAAGCTCACCGGCGATCCGGAACTGATCCGCGATGTTGCGCCCGAGGCGAAATCGCTGGAGGGATACCTCTTCCCCGATACCTACAAATTCAATCCCGGCACGCCGCCGCGCGCGATCGTGCAGGCCATGGTCACCAACTTCCGCAAGCATTTCGGCGGCGAGATGAACTACATCACCACCGGCCTCAATCTGCACGAAACGGTGACGCTGGCGTCGATTGTGGAGACCGAGGCGCGCATGCCGCAGGAGCGGCCGCTCGTGGCGTCGGTCTATCTGAACCGCATCAACAGGAAGATGCTCCTCGGCGCCGATCCCACCGTCATCTACGCGCTGAAGCTCGCCAAAACGTGGGACGGCAACATCCACAAAGCCGACCTGCAGATCGATTCGCCGTACAACACGTACCGCTTTCACGGCCTCCCGCCTGGGCCGATCGCGAATCCCGGCCTCGCATCGCTGCAGGCCGCCGCCGCGCCGGCCAAGAGCGACTTCCTCTACTTCGTCGCCAAACACGACGGCACCCACGCCTTCGCCACGAACATCGCCGACCACGACCGCAACGTGCAGATTTATCAGGTGCAGTGGTATCGGGATCAGCGGGCGGCGCAGGCGGCGGGGACCCAAACCACCAAATAACTTACTGCGAATAACCTTTCATGCTATCCTCCACGGACCGCAAAAAACTCTGGGGGTCCGTCGAGTATGTCTGCGAAAAACCGTCCGTACGAGCAGTTCGGTTCGTTCATCCTGTTCAAGAAGCTCGAGACGGATGCTCTCGGCGATCTCTGGCGCGCCGGCCGCGTCGACAACGGCAATCTCGGACCAACGATCGCGGTCCGGCGTCTCCTCCGCGGCAATCGCGCAGCGCTGACGGCGAGCGCCAGCGAAGCTCACAACCTCGTGCCGCTACTGGCCGGCACGACGTTCGTCAAGGATCAGACCATCGACGTTGCCAACGGGATTCCGTTCGTTGCGCACGAGTACTCGGGTGGCCGCTCGCTGCGGCATATCGTCGACCGCGCCCGCGGCGGCAACGACGTGAGTCCGAATCCGATCCCGCTCGATCAGGCCATCGTCATCGCCGAAAAGATCGCGCTCTCGCTTTCGACCACGGCCGATCTCCGCTACCTCGGCAACCGTCTCGCGCACGGCGCGCTGATTCCGCAGTTCGTCTGGATCACGGATGAGGGCGAGATTCGCGTCGGTGGACAGGCGCTCGGCAAAGGGATGATCGCCTCGATGTCGGACACGAAAGTCGCGTCCGAACTGGGACGCTATTTCGCGGCCGAGTATCGCGCCTCGGCGGAAATCTCGAAGACCACCGACGTCTACTCGCTCGGCGCGATTTTGTATCTCCTCGTCACCGGAGTCGAGCCGCCGGATGCGGTCACCGGCAGCGCGTTTGCGCAGACCATCCGCGCCGCGAAAACGTTCTCGGGTCAGCCGCTGCCTGATGATCTCCGCGCCATCATCGAGAAGTCGCTCGCGATCGATCCGGCCGCGCGCTACGCAACGATCGGCGACATGAAGCAGGTGCTGTCCGGCCTCGTGCACGGCGGCAACTACTCAGCCTCGACGTTCAACCTCGCCTTCTATCTCAGCAATCTGCTCAAGAAAGAGCTGGAAGGGGAAGCGCTGGAGCGCGAGAAGGAATCGAAAGTCAACGCTGCTGCCTACGCGGAAGCCGCGCCGATCGCGGCGGTTACGCCGATGCCGGCGCCGATCGATGAAGCGCCGGCGAAGAGCCGGATGCCGTTGTATGCCGCCGCGGCAGTCGTCGTGCTCGCGGTCGGCGCGGGCGCGTTCTACATGCTCAAGCCGAAGCCTGCGGCGCCGGTGGCAGTCGCGCACAAGGCCGCACCGCCGAAGATGCAGGTGATCTCGCAGCCGATCGTCGCGGCGCCCGCAACGGCAACAACTGCCCCGCTCGATCCTGCCGCGCAGAAGAAGGCCTTCGAGGCCGCCGTGCAGCAGAAGAT
>JBAVBF010000506.1:0-2565 GCA_049586115.1 Thermoanaerobaculia bacterium
GTTGCCGCCGCTGCGCGATGCCGACGTCTCGCCGATCATTTTTCCGTCCGATGACGCTCCGTTCCCGCTGCCCGGCAACAGCGACGTCATGCCCTATCCGACCACCATCTTTTCGCGCATGACCGCGACGCAGATCGAGCAATACCTCCGGGCGTCGCGCCGCGTCATGGAGCGAGCACGCGATGCGTTTCAGCCCGACGTCGTGCATGCGCACCACCTCTGGCTCATGACCTCGCTGGCGCGCGATGTCTTCGCCGGCACGCCGCTCGTCGTCACGTCGCACAACGCCGAGTTGCGGCAGATGGTGAAGGCGCCGCGGCTCGTTCCGCGCGTGCTGGCCGGCGTTCGCCGCGCCGACAGAGTCTGCGTGCTCACGCCGCAGTCCGTCGTCGATACGATCGAACAGTTCGGCATCGCACCGGAACGCATCGCCATCACCGGCGCCGGGTTCGACGACGAGCTGTTTCGTCCGCGCACGCGTCCGCGCGCCGCCGTTCTCGGCGAGTTGCGCGACCGCTTCGGCTTGACGCTGCCCGAGGATGAGACCTTGATCACGTTCATCGGCCGGACCTCGGTGCCGAAAGGAATCCCGTTTCTGCTCGATGCGGTATCGCAATTCAGAGACCGCCTCGACTTAAGCGCGCAACAGAGCGCGAACGTTACGTTGCAATTCCGCCTCGTCCTCCTTGGCGCAACCGGCAGCGGCGATCACGGCCGCGCGATGGACGAGCTCGTGTCCGCAGCCGGCCCGCTCGTCATCCACACCGGCGCACAACCGCCGGAAGCGGTCGCGCTGCTGCTGCAAGTCAGTGGCGTCTTCGTACTGCCGTCGCTGTTCGAAGGCTTGCCGCTGACGATGCTCGAAGCGCTCGCGGCAGGCTGCCCGGCCGTGGTCAGCGCGCTCCCGACCATCGCCAGTTGGGTGCCGCAAACATGGCGTGATCGCGGCTTCATCGAGCTGGTGCCGGCGCTCGCGACGACGAATGCAGACGAGCCGGTTGCATCCGACGTCAATCGTTTCGTAAACGATCTCGCTGCCGCGATCGAACGCCGTCTCGCCGCTCCGCTCGACGACGACGCACGCCGCGAGCTTGCGTCGCATCTCGCTCCACACTCCTGGCCGCACGTCTTCGACCGCTACGAGGAAATCTATCGCGACGTCACCGCCGCGGTGCCCGCAACACGATGACTGCAGCGGAACGAATGAAACGCCTGACCGTGGTCATGCTCGCCGACCCCGGCAACCTCACGCCCGGCGGGCGGAGCCTGATCCGCGGGCATGCCGACATCTACCTGCTTCGCGCGATGCGCCGGCTGACGCGGCGCGCGCTGCTCGTGCCGTACGAAGGCATCTCCGCGCTGGCGGAATGCATCGAGCGCGAACGGCCGGACGTCATCTTCAACCTCACCGAATGGATCGAAGGCGACCGCACGAAAGACGGCCACATCTGTGCGCTGCTCGATCTCTACGGCGTGCCGTACACCGGCGCGGGACCGAAAGGATTGATGCTCTGCCGCGACAAAGTGATCAGCAAATTGGTCGCCGAAGATGCCGGCTTCGCGGTACCGCGCTACTTCGTGGTCGGTCCGCGCACTCGATCGCCCCTCCCGTTTCCGCTCGTCGTGAAACCGCGTTTCGGCGACGCGTCCGACGGCATCAGCCAGAACTCGCTCGTCCACTCGAATGAGCGTTTGCTCCGCCGCGCCGCGATGCTCCGCCGCAGCGGAGTCGAATCGGTCATCGCCGAGGAGTACGCGGCGGGGCGGGAGTTGCTCGTGACCATTCTGGGCAAGCGAATCATGTCCATCCGCGAGTTGGTGATTGGACGCAACGGACCGAACTCGCCGGCGATTTTTTCCGCGGAGCTCAAACACGACAAAAAGTACCGGCGGCGCTGGGCCGTGCGCATGGAGCCGGCGACGCTGTCGCGGACGCAGCGCCAGAAACTGATCCAACTCTCCCGCCGCGCCGCCGCCGCTCTCGAACTGCGCGACCACGGCCGCCTCGACCTGAAACTCACCCCATCCGGCGAGTTCGTCTTCCTCGAAGCCAACCCGAATCCCGCCGTCGTCCCGCCGCGAAAATCGTTCTCCGGCAGCTGGGGCGGGATGGCCTTCGATCACGTCGTTACGGAAATCACACTCCGCGCGTGGCGACGAAGAGAGCGTTAGCGTTAGCGTTCGCGCCGTCATCGTCGGCGAAGCCGGCGTAAGAACCGTAGCCCACACGTTCACGCGTGGGAATCGAGCGCGTATCGATGTGAGCCCGCCTTGGCGGGCGAGAGAAAGCCTTCTTTCGCCCGTTAAAACGGGCTCACGAGATCGTGGACGTTTGAATACCCCCATCTGAAGCTGGGGGCTACGGTTCTTATGGCGGCTACGCCGCCGACGACATTGAAAACTTCGCTACTGCGTCGCGCAGCGTGCGCGCCACAGCGCCTCGCGCGCAGGCCGTCGCGAGGACCGCGTCGAGATCGCCGTGAAGGCGATCCACATCTTCCTGACGACGGCTCAACGGGCTCGTTCCCGCGAACGCCTCGGATGAATGAAACATCACATTAATGA
>JBAVBF010000507.1:0-11986 GCA_049586115.1 Thermoanaerobaculia bacterium
AGGTGTGTGTTGTCGTCGTGGTCGGCGCCTGGTTGCCGAGCTTTTCGTTTGGTGCCGTGCCAGACGATGGTTGTTGCGTGATGTTCGCGCCCTCGGCGCCTTTACTCGGCTCCGGCGCGGCGCCGCGCATGCCGTTCGCGGTCGGGGTCTGCGCGGACGACGTCGGCGGATGCCGCATCGCCGGCGGCGCGTTCTGAAAATCGCGCGGCACTTTTTCGCCGCGGCAGGCGCTCAACAACAGCAGGACGGAGGCGGCGACGATCGTGTTGCGCATCGCTACGGATGAGGTTCAAGGAAGGTGCCATACAATCGCCGGCATGCGAAAAATCGTGCTGATTGCGACTGTCATCGCCGCGTTTGCGCTCGCCGCCGCGGCCCAGATTCCTGAGGGCGATCAGCATTGGAATGCGCGTGCCGAGGGGCATGTCGGCGGGCATGCGAAAGCGGCGCGGATCGATGCCGCCATCGCCGCATATCAGAAGGCGGTCGCGCAGGATCCGAACAATCTCGAAGCTCGCTGGAAACTGCTGCGCGCGATGCGATTCAAAGGCGCGTATGTCGCGTCGACCGTCGATGAGAAGAAGAACGTCTACGGCGCTGCGAAAACGGCCGGCGAAGGTGCGCTGGCGGTCATCAACCGCCTGCTTGCAGCGAAGGGCGTCAAATCAGATGCCGCGGAGAAACAGGTCGCCGATGCGGCGCGCCCGATCTCCGGCGCGGGAGAGGTGTTTTTCTGGGACTCGGTGAATTGGGGCGAGTGGGCGCTCGCATACGGCAAGATGGCGGCGGTTCGCCAGGGTGCGGCCGACCGGATCCGCCGTGAAGCGACGATCGCGATGCTGATCAATCCGAAGATGGATGGCGGCGGTCCGCAGCGCGTCCTCGGCCGCCTTCACGACATGACGCCGCACGTGCCGTTCCTCACCGCCTGGGCGTCGAGCAACGAGGCCGTGCGGTTCCTCCGCGAGTCGTACAAGCTCGATCCGACGAACAAAATCACGCGCGTTTTTCTGGCCGACGCGCTGGTATCGAACGACAGCAAAAACTCGCCCGAAGCGATCCGCATCCTGCAGGACGTGATCAATTCGCCGAACGATCCGGCCTACGAGGTCGAAAGCGCGAAGGCGCAGGAAGACGCGAAGGCGATGCTGCACTAGCGCGCGATCGCCGGCAGGAACTGCGAGTCGCCCATAGCGTTGACGATGCTGACGTAGGCCACCCCCGTTCCTGCGGTCATCGTCACGTGCACCGCGGTGGTTTCGTCGATCGGGACGCCAAGCGTTTTGTCGATGTCGGCGATCATGCGCGACGCGTCTTCGCCGAGGGCTTCTTCAAACGGTTTGCCGATCTGTTGGCCGGTGCGCGTGCGGACGGTGATGCGGAAGGTGGCCGGGACTCTTCCGACGTTGACGATGCCGAGGTTGACGCGGCGTTGCAAACCGCCCGGGATGCCGACGATGGTGAGGTCGGCGTTGTCGGTGCCAGCGGTGGCGGAGTCGTGCATCGACAGCGGCCCGTCGACGGAACCTTGTGCGCCGCGCGCAACGTCGTAGGTTTTCAGCAGCGCCACCGGCGCAGTCTTGCCTCGGTATTCGATCCAGAGAACGCCGCTTCCTTCCGGCGCGCGGAAGAGCGACTTGACGACGTCCTCCCAACGCAGACTCTGGCCGCCGAGGATCGTGACGGCGCGGTCGATGCGAACGTCGCCGGCAACGTAGCGCAAGCCGAGCGTCATTCGAGCTTTGAGCGGATTGTGCAGCGTGAGATCGCTGCGCCAGTACGCGCCGTTCGCGCCCGGCAGGCTGCCGGCGGACGGGAAAACGACACGCGAGCGCTCGCCGATCGCGCCGAGCTCTTCGAGCGTGGGGATGCGGATGCGCGCGAGGTAGCCGTTGAGATTCAGCGGCGGCGCGTCGGTGCGGCGCCGCCAGATTTCAACGCCGCGCGTCGACCGTGTGTAGCTGTAGTGATCGTCGATGTAGCCGGCCACAGCCTGCGCGCGAATGGAGTTGTCGATGCCGTCGAAGACGTCGAACTCCTGCGGCGAATGGCGGATCACCAGCGGCGGCCTGGTCTTCTCCAACGTCCGGATCGTCTCGATCTGGTACTCGCGCGGCGAGAGGATCGGCACCTGGTAGAAACGTGTCGGATTCGGCCGGTCGCAGAAAAAGTACAGAGCGGGTTGGTTGGAAAAATCGAAGATCGGCTGGTTCGGTTTGCTCAATTCGTCGACGACCGATTTCACCCCCTCGACGCGATTCCGAATCTCCTCGGCAGCCGGATCGACCCAGCCGATGCGGCTGACGCGGCCGAGGTAGTGCGTCATGTCGTCGAGCCGGAGGTTGGCGATGTCGGGAACCCACAGCATCACCGCGAGCAGCGGGACGACGATTGCCGTCGCGAGAATGACGAAGGCCTGTTCGGCGCGGTCGCGCGTGCGCCAGACGTGCGCGGTGGCGCGCGCGAGGAGCACGAGCAGGATCAGGATCATCGGTCCGATCAGGAACGCGGAAAAGTACTGATGCGGAAAATCGGCGCGGCCGAGCGCGCTGCGTTGCGTGAGGATAGCGAAGGCGGCCAGCACGGCCAGCGCGAGGTCGAGTGCGTCGCTGCGGCGCGTGATGGCGCGCTGCACGAGCACGATCAGCGCGATGCCGATGACGAGCGGATTGAGGATGAATCGGAAGCGGTCGAAGAGGACAAAGTCTGCGAGCGTGTGCAGATTGAGATCGCTGCGAAAGGTCGTGGTCAGGTCCGGAAACGGCAGCGACCAGACCGCGTCGATGATCCGCGGGATGGCCACGAACGAGGTCTCGAAGAACGCTCCGATCGCGCCGCGGAGGCCGAGGTAAATCAGAAAGGGCAGGGCGCCGATTGCGATGCCGGAAACGAACGCGAGCAGCGGCGCGATGATCGTTTTCGCGCGCCGTGCGAGCAGTCCGGCGCCGATCAGCGCGAGCACACCGCCGCCGGCGGAGTAGAGACCGATGTCGAAACTGTAGAAAATCGTCACGCCCGCGGCGACGCCGCTGAACAGCGCCAGCCAGCGCGAGTTGCGTCGAAGTGCGCCGATGAGCAGCGCGATCGAGACGATTTCGAGCAGCGCGCGCTCGTTGTCGACCGTCGTCACCGCGCCGAGGAGGATCGAAAGCATCGCCAGCGGGATCGAGTCGAAGATCACCATGCCGAGGTACCAGAGCATGGAGACGGCGACCGACCCGAGGACGACCGGCCGGAGGAGCACGACGTTCACGTCGCGTCCGAAGAGCTGCATGAGCCATGTGTCGAGCAGGCCGTCTTCGAGCAGACCGTGCAGCGCGAAGACGTCGCGGAACGGGACTTTACCGCGCAGCAGATCGGAGGCCGGTCCCAACGATTCGCCGCGGTGAAAGAGGTCGATCCACTGCGTGAGTGATGCGGTCGATGCGTAGCTGATGCAGAAGAGAAGAAATGGGAGGACGGCGAAGGCGATGAGGTTGCGGACATGTCTGCCGTCGATCGCGTCGCGTTTCATCAACATCAATGGCAGCGCGAGCAGCATCATCACGCCGGCGATGGCGATGGCCATGCTGCCGGGAACGAAGAGAATCGCCAGCGGCGGCAGGATCACCAGCGGCAGTGCGGCGATAGCGATCCGCTGCAATGCCGCTTCGGTTGTCAGGTCGAAAGTGAATGCGGCGATGCGCGCGACGAGCAGAAACGCCAGCCAGAAAAGCGCGATGAAGAATCCGATGAAGGCGATTTCGAGAAACAGCGTCGGAATGTGCGCGATCCGTTTTCCGACGGCGATGTAGCGGAAGAGGATCCAGGCCAGCGCTTCGACGGCGATGAGCGCGTGAAACGGCTCCATCTCCGAAACGAACAATCGCCGCACCCACATCCGCCGCTGCCACGTGATGACGGCGCGCGGCAGGAGCTGCGAAATCGCGACCGGAATCAAGACCGGCCACGCGGGCTTGAACGTGGTCAGGTAAAGAAACGGCGCGAGAAAAAACGGCGCGACGAAAAGGAGCGAGACGAGGTTGCGGACGCCGTCACCGTCGACCGCGTTTCGAAGTCGTTCGTTCTCCCGCGCGCCGAGGCGGAAGAGCGGGATGGTCGCGGCCGGCGTGATGAGAAAGAAGAGGAGCGCGGTGAGGTAATCGCGCAGCTTCGACGCGTCTTCAACGGTGACGCGCCCCACCGCGACGTGCGCGGTCGGCGGGACGGCCCGCAGCAGCAACGTGGCCGCGAGAAAAAGTCCGGCCGCGAAGCAGAATGCGGCGAGCCACAGAAGCGCGCGGATGACGCTCGCGGCGAGGCCGTTTCGCTCCCTCGTAATCACGGCGCGGAGTATAGGTGGTCACCCGCACCGCTCGATCGTCATGCCCGGTTCGCGTCGGAGCGCTTACGCCAAGGCCATTGCTCTGTCATCCAGAGCCGCCGCAGGACGGCGAAGGATCTCAAGCTTCTCAGCCTGCGTTGAATCCAAACGGGTTTCAGCGCATCTTTGAGTTCCTTCGCCGTCCTGCGGCATCTCCGCCGCTTCGCGGCTACGTGCCTGCGGCGGCTCTGGATGACAAATCGCCACGCGCAGGAACGGCCTCGGCCCGACTTCCCACCGGAGCGAGGACCGCTTCGAGAATCGGCCGCATCTGCGAGAGCTGTTTGATGCGGATGACCAGATCCCAGGCGGGCTCGAACTTCTTCCAGCCCGCGCTGTAGAAAAAGTGTTTCGCGCGGTGCTTGATCGATTCGTGCGCCGACGCCGCCTTGAAGATCGCGCGCCAGCGGTAGAACGATTCGTAGGCCCAGTCGTAGCCGCGCTTCAATTCGTCCGGCGTCATGCTCGTCGGGCGGTAGACCACGTTGCGCGTGTCGTAGAGATCCCAATTGCGCGTGGCGATCCGGTTCTGCGCTTCCATCTCCGTGAACAAGGCAGTGCCCGGATACGGCGTGAGGATGTGGAAGGTGGAGGTGGTGAGGCCCGATTGCACGGCCCAATCGACGGTGCGCGCGAAGACGTCGCGATCGTCGCCGTCGAGACCGAAAACGAAGCTGCCGTTGATCATGATGCCGAGCGCGTCGAGGCGGCGTACGACGTCGCGGTAACTGCGATTGAGGTTCTGACGCTTGCCGGCACCGGCCAGGCTTGCGCTGGAAAGCGTTTCGAATCCGACGAAGAGACTGCGCAATCCCGCCGCCGCTGCTTCTTCGATCACGTCGTCGCGCAGAATCGAATCGACCGTTGCGGCGCCCTGGAAAACGCGGCCCATCCCGCGCATGCCTCGGAAGAGGTCGCGCGCGAACCGCGGGTTGCCGAGGAGGTGATCGTCGAGGAAGTAGAGATGCCGGCCCGGAAGCCGCGCGATTTCGGCGAGAGCATCGTCGACGGCCTGCGTGTAGAACGAGCGTCCGCCCTCGAAGAAGCCGTCCTTGTAGCAGAAGGTGCAATGGTGCGGACAGCCGCGGGAGACGACGATGGAGTTCGGCACGAGATAGCGATGCCGCTGAATGAGATCGCGGCGAATCGGCGGGAGACCCTGCAGCGTGCGCACCGACGACTCGTAGCGGCGGCGCGGCGTTCCCGCGGCGAGGTCGTGCAGAAAGTTGGGAAATGTGTACTCGCCCGGCCCCAGCAGGATCGTATCCGCATGCGGCGCGGCCTCGGCCGGCAGCGATGTGACGTGCAGCCCGCCCAGCGCAACGTAGGCGCCGCGGGCGCGATAGTGATCGGCGATCCGGTAGGCGCGATACGCGTTCGTGATGTAGACCTGAATGATGACCAGGTCCGGCTCGTCGTCGAGATCGAGCGTCTCTACATGTTCATCCTGCAGAGAAATCTCGAGGTCCGGATCGAGATACGCGGCCAGAGTTGCCAGGCCGAGGGGCGGGAAGAGCGAGTACTTGATGGGGCGCCAGTAGGGACTGGTCGCTTCGGTCAATGCAGGAAGAATGAGCTTGACGCGCTTGATCGGCCGCACAATGAGTACTTTATACTAACAAGTACTATCGAGCAAGTAACCCTGGGTTACTCCGTCAGCGGGCCTTCGGCGCGACCCTCGATGAACTGCTGGACGATCGGATTCTTCGACTGCTGGAAAATCTCCGGCGTCCCTTCCTCGACGATGCGTCCCTTGTAGAGCATGGCCACGCGGTCGGCGATTTTGAAGGCCACTTTCATGTCGTGCGTGATGGTGACCGTGGTCGTGTTCAGTGTGCGGTCCATCTCGACAATGAGCTCGGCGATGACGTCGCTGATGACGGGATCGAGACCGGTGGTCGGTTCGTCGAAGAGCAGGATCTCCGGTTTCAGCGAGATGGCGCGCGCGAAGCCGACGCGGCGCCGCATGCCGCCGGAGAGCTCCGACGGCCGCTTCGACGACACGCCGGGAAGGTGCACGAGGTCGAGACACTCGTCGACGCGTTCGCGAATCTGCTGCTCCGTGAATTTCGTATGGCGCCGCAGCGGGAAGGCGATGTTCTCGAAGACCGACATCGAGTCGAAGAGCGCTCCCTCCTGAAACGACATCCCGAACTTGCGGCGGAAGTTGTTCAGTTCCACTGTCCGCAGCTCGCCGATGTCCTGACCGTCGATGATGATCTTGCCGCGGTCGGGCTTCATCAATCCGATGATGTGCTTCAGCGTGACGCTCTTCCCAACGCCCGAGCCGCCGACGATGACCAGCGCTTCGCCGCGGGCCACATCGATCGACATGTCGTCGAGCACCTTCCGCCCGCCGAGCGTTTTATCGACGTGCTGCATCGAGATCATCGGAGTGTCGTCGGCCATGTCAGAACAGGAGCTTGGTCAGGAAGAAGTCGGCGAACAGGATGATCAGCGACGCGCTCACCACCGCCGCGGTGGTGGCCCGGCCGACGCCTTCCGCGCCGCCGCTGGTGTAGTAGCCGCGCACGCAGCCGGTCAGCGTCAGGATCAAGCCGAAAAACGCCGACTTGATCAAGCCGCTCCAGACGTCGTTCATGTGCAGAAACTGAAACGTGTTCTGTTGGTAGACGACCGGATTCGCGCCCATCAGTTTCACGCCGACGAGATAGCCGCCGCCGACGCCAAGCGCGTCGCCGAGGATCGTCAGCAACGGCAGCATGACCGTGCCGGCGATGACGCGCGGCACGAAGAGATACTGCACGGGATCGGTCGCCAGCGCCTGCAGCGCATCGAGCTGCTCGGTCACGCGCATCGTCCCGATCTCGGCCGCCATCGACGATCCGACGCGGCCGGTCACCATCAGCGCCACGAGCACCGGCGACAACTCGCGCAGCATCGCCAGCGCCACTACACTACCGACGAAATTTTCGGCATGCACGCGATGGAAACCGTTGTACGTCTGCAGCGCCATGACCATGCCGGTGAACATCGTCGTGAGAAAAACGACCGGGATGGAATCGACGCCGACGCGCACCATTTGCCGCAGCCATTCGCCGCCTTCGAACGGCGGGCGGAAGGTCCAGAGGAAGGTGCGGCCGAGCATTCCGAACCAGAGGCCGGTCTCTTCGAAGAGGCGGAGAAAAACGCGGCCGATCCGTTCGAGGAGGTTCATTCGGCGAACCGCGAGCGTATCCGAAAACCAGCCGCGAGATCATGCCGGCAAGCGGACGTTGACGATCGCGCAGCGCGCAGAACGGAACGCTGCCGTCTCGGCCGCTGGCCCGGCGGCGTCTCGCCGCCGAACCGCCAAACCCTCAAATTTCGCTGATAACTCAACACCGGCGCAAGCCTCCCATTCGGCGGCGGAACGCTCGCCGAGCCAGCCGGCGAGGACGCCGCGTTCCTTCGAACCTACGCTCCCGGCCGTGCCGGGTACATCCTCGGCACGCGCGCGCTGATGCGGCAGAACACGTCGTACGAAATCGTCTGCGACCTTTTCGACAGCTCCTCGGCGGTGATGCCGTCGCCGAGGAGGATGACTTCGTCGCCGACGGCAGCGTTGGGGATATCGGTGACGTCCACGGTCACCAGATCCATCGACACGCGGCCGACCACCGGCGCGCGTTGTCCGCGCACAAGAACCTCGGCGTTGTTCGACAGCAGCCGGTCGTAGCCGTCCGCGTAGCCGACAGGCAGCGTCGCGATGCGGCTGATTTGCGTCGTGCGGAACGTCATTCCGTAGCCGATGGCGTGGCCGGCGGGCAGCTCTTTCAATCGCATGATCTCCGTCCGCCAGCGCAGCACCGGCTCGATCGTGCCAGTGGCAATCGTGATCGGCTCCGGCCCGTACATCGCGATGCCGACGCGCGCAAAATCGCCCGGCCGCACCAGCCCGCGCAGCGTGGCCGCGGAGTTGGCGAAGTGATGTCGAGGAGCGTCGATGCCGGCGTCGCGAAGCACGGCGAGCATCCGGTCGTAGTTGGTGATCTGGATTTCGGTGAACGGATCGTCGGCATCGTCCGCGTTCGCAAAATGCGTGTAGATGCCGTCGATGCGCAGCCGCGGCGTGGCGCGGATCATTCCGATCACGCACGGCAGTTCGGATTCGAGAACTCCCATCCGCCCCATGCCGGAGTCGAGTTTCAGATGGATGGCGACCTCGCGATCGCGGGCCACGTCGCAGACATATTCGAGCTCCTCCGGACCGACGACACCGATCGTGATGCGACGGTCGAGCGCGTTGATGATCTGCGCTTCCGAAAGCGGCCCGAGGACCAGCAGCGGCAGATCGATCCCCGCGCGGCGCAAATCGAGCGCTTCCTCCAGCAATGCCACCGCGATCATCGCCACGCGATCCGCCGTCAGCCTTTTCGCCAGCTCCACCGCGCCATGTCCGTAGCCATTCGCCTTCAAGACCGCGACGAGCCGGGCGCCCTCGGGCAAGGACCGCGCGATCACATCGACATTGCGTTCGAATCGATCGAGATCTATGAACGACCAGGTCGGCCGCGATTCACGAAGAGTAGACATGCACATCCTGCCCGTTCACAGCGCGCGCCCGATTCGACGCAAGGAAGCAGATGACCTCGGCTACCTCGTCCGGAGTCATCGCCGCCGGTGCGCCGCCGCTCGCCTCCGCCCACATCTTCGTATCGACCGATCCCGGGCTGACGCTGTTGACGCGCACCCCGAATTGTTTGACCTCGACCGCCAGCGCCTCGGTCATTCCGATCACGGCCGCCTTCGATGCGCAGTACGAAACCCAGCCCGGAAACTTCTCCGGTCCCGGCACGCCGGAAATCGATGCGACGTTGACGATCGCGCCCGCACGTTTCGCGATCATCGAACGCAGAGCCCGACGCGACGCCAGATACGTTCCGCGCACGTTCACCGCGAACATCCGATCCCACTCCTCCGGCGTCACCTCGGTCAGAATCTTCGGATCGATCATCCCCGCACAATTGATGAGGATGTCGCAATCGCCGAGGCGCGATTCAGTAGTGGTGAAAAGCCGCTCGATCGCTGAGGGATCGCTGACGTTTCCGTCGATCGCCAGCATTTCCAGCCCAGCGGCGGTCGCAGTCCGCGCGAACGCCGCCACGAGCGCGCCGCGCAACGTCAGCATCTCCGCGGTTGCGCGTCCGATTCCTGACGACGCGCCGGTCACGATCGCCACGCGCCCGGCAAATTCTTGGGGCGACATATAATCCGGCGCAGGCTACCCCAAACCGCAGAGATTGAGGAGAACCTATGAATCCCGATCTGAACAACTGGATGCAACTCGTTTTCCGATGGGGTCACGTCGTCGCCGGCGTGATGTGGATCGGACACCTTTGGTTTTTCAACTTCGTCAACGGCCCCTTCGCCGGCAAGATGGACGCGCCCACCAAAAAGCTCGTCGTGCCCGAGCTCATGCCGCGCGCGCTCTTCTGGTTCCGCTGGGGCGCCGCCTGGACCTGGATCACCGGCATCCTGCTCCTCGGCCTCATCTACTACCAGACGAAGACCGTGCTCTTCGACCAGGACCACATCGGTAATCCGTGGCTCTGGCTCGCGGTCGTCCTGATCACGCTGGCGATCGGTTTCGTGATCTACAACCTCGTGCTGAAGAAGGTCAAAAACGTCGTCGTGGCGAGCGCAATCAACCTCGTGCTCTTCGCCATCGTCTACGGCGCGCTCGAATGCTGCGGCCACTTCAGCGGCCGCTCTCTCTACATCCACACCGGCGGCATCTTCGGCACGATGATGGCCCTCAACGTCTGGATGGTGATCTGGCCGTACCAGCAGAAGATCATCAAAGGCGTGAAAGGCGACCAGCCCGCGGCCGACGCCGAGACCGTGCGCCAGGCCGGCCTCCGCTCGCGCCAGAACACCTACATGTCCGTACCGCTGATCTTCCTCATGATCAGCAACCATTACCCCACCGTCTACGGCGCGAGCCCGCTCGTCCGCGACGGCAGCCTGGCCGCGGTGATCATCCTCGGCTTCCTCTTCGTCCGCTGGATGTACGCGAAAGCCGCGGCGGTGCAGGGCTTCTGAGTTGAAGCTGCTCCAGGTCGACGCCTTCACCAGCGATGCATTCAAGGGAAATCCCGCCGCCGTCTGTTTCATGGACGGCGCGCGGGACGACCGCTGGATGGCGAACGTCGCCGCGGAGATGAACCTGGCCGAGACGGCGTTTCTCACGCGCCGCGACGATGGCTGGGACCTGCGCTGGTTCACGCCGGCCGTCGAAGTCGATCTCTGCGGCCACGCCACGCTCGCCTCGGCGCACGCGATCTGGAGCGAAGGCATCAGCAGCGATGGCGTGCTGCGATTTCACACGCGCAGCGGCGTGCTGAGCGCGAAACACGACGGCGACATGATCGAACTCGATTTTCCGGCCAAGCGTTCGGAGCCGATCGCCGCGCCGGCCGGCCTGCTCGACGCCCTCGGGGCGAGCAACGCGTCGTACGTCGGACGCAATCAGTTCGACTACATCGTCGAGTTGTCCTCGGAAGCCGAAGTCCGCGCGCTGAAGCCGGACCACGGCGTGCTGCGCCAACTGCCGATTCGCGGCGTCATCGTCACCAGCCGCGGCACCGGTGAGTACGATTTCATCTCCCGCTTCTTCGCACCCGGCTCCGGCATCGACGAAGATCCGGTCACCGGCTCGTCGCACTGCTGCCTCACGCCGTACTGGTCCGAGCGCCTCGGCAAAACCGAGATGAACGCGTATCAAGCCTCGCCGCGCGGCGGTGCCATCCGCGTCCGTCTCGACGGCGATCGCGTCAAACTGGCCGGCCACGCCGTGACCGTCCTCCGCGGCGAGCTCTTAGCGTAGTGCGGGCGTCCCGCCTGCACACTTAAAACTTGTTGGCGGAACCAGTTAGCCAAGCCTTCAAGTTTGGCCCGCTTACTGCTCCCGTACCTTACTGATGAGCAGCATTGAGATTCTTGCGGAGCGGCGGCCGGAGTGGGACGACATCCTTTCCGACGATACGCTCGCGTTTGTGGCGGCACTGCATCGGCAGTTCAACGGACGCCGCGAGGGATTGCTGGCGGCGCGCGAAGCTCGGAAGTTGCGCATCGACGGCGGCGAGCTTCCTGATTTTCTGCCGGAGACGAAGGACGTTCGCGATGGTGATTGGACGGTCGCGAAGATTCCGAATGATCTGCTCGATCGGCGCGTCGAGATCACCGGTCCAGTCGATCGGAAGATGATCATCAACGCGCTCAATTGCGGCGCGAACGTTTTCATGGCGGACTTTGAAGACGCCAATGCGCCGACGTGGGCCAACAACATCGAGGGGCAGCTCAATCTGCGCGATGCGGTGCGGCGAACGATTTCATTTTCGTCCGGCGCGAAGAACTATGCGTTGCATGACAAGACCGCGACGCTGGTCGTTCGTCCGCGCGGATGGCATCTGCCGGAAAAGCATCTCGTCATCGACGGCGAGCCGGTGTCGGCGAGTCTCTTCGATTTCGGCCTCTACTTTTTTCACAACGCGAAGGAAGCGATCGCGCGCGGCACCGGTCCGTACTTTTACCTGCCGAAGATGGAGTCGCATCTCGAGGCGCGGCTCTGGAACGATGTTTTCGTCCACGCGCAGGAAGCTCTCGGCATCCCCAACGGGA
>JBAVBF010000508.1:0-12043 GCA_049586115.1 Thermoanaerobaculia bacterium
GCTCCGAGGCGAACGCCGTCGAAAACAATTACGACCTCCTCAACTCCACGCAGAAGCAGGACGTTTTGAATTTCCTGCGAAGTCTCTGACGCATTCGCATCGCGGGCCGCTGACGATCGACATCAGCGGTCCGATTCCGAAAGGAGGAACGATGTTCCGTCGAACGACTCAGGCTCTTCTCTTCCTTTGCATTCTGCCGATCGCGCGCGCGCAGGAATCCGACGCGCCGGCCGTGCCGCTTCGCAAATTACCGACGGACGTCATCCTGATCAAAGGAGCCGTCCCCAGCGCGAGCGATACATCGACTCCGTTGCCCGAGGACGGAACGGTCAGAAGGGATGTCTACAGCAACGACTACTTCGGCCTCTCGTACGCGCTGCCGTCCGGCTGGTTCGAGAAATATAAAGGGCCGCCGCCGTCGGACGGCGCATCGTACGTATTGACGCTCCTCCGGCCGGGCCCCACGTACAAAGGCGCGAGCCGCGGGACGTTGCTGATCACGGCGCAGGACATGTTTTTCACTCCATTGCCGGGCCAGACCGCGAAGGAAACGGTCGAGCAGACGAAAGAGACGCTGCAGCCGGAGTACAAAGTCGAGCATGCGCCGTCGCAGGTGACGGTGGCGAATCATGCCTTCACGCGCTTCGATTACAACTCCCCCGTCGCGGGCCTTCACTGGTACGTGCTGGCGACCGAGATACGCTGCCACACCGTCCGCTTCGTCTTCACGAGCCCTGATCCGGCATTGCTCGACGCGCTGATCAAGGACCTGGACGCGATGAAGCTGGCCGACGTCGATGCGCCGCTGTGCGTGGCCGACTATGCGGAAGCGGCCAACATTACATACAAAGTCGATCCGATCTGGACGGAGCAGAAGTTCAACGCCATCCCGGTCCGCCTCATCATCGACAAGGCGGGCAAGGTCCGGCACGTCCACGTCATCAGCGCCTTTCCCTCGCAGGCGAAGGCGATCACCGAGGCGCTCCTGCAATGGCGTTTCAAACCGTACCTTCGCGAGGGACAGCCGGTGGAGGTGGAGACGGGAGTCATGTTTGGGATGGCGCCACGCGCGAAACCGTCCGTCGCCTCATCGGACAGACGCGCGGGCGATTGAGGAGGATTCACGCGGAGCCGCGGAAGACACCTGCTCTTCTCCGCGTCTCCGCGTGAAAAGCCTCTACTTCACCGTCATGTACGGGACCGACAAGTAGAAACCGGCCGGATATTGCTGATAGCCGCTCACGTTCTTGCGCATGATGGCGACATTCGACTGCATGTAGAGCGAAATGTAGGGGAGGTCGGTGGCGACGATGTTCTGGACTTCGC
Source organism: Thermoanaerobaculia bacterium (assembly GCA_049586115.1). Taxonomy (GTDB): domain Bacteria; phylum Acidobacteriota; class Thermoanaerobaculia; order Gp7-AA8; family Gp7-AA8; genus JADGNZ01. The sequence goes on from JBAVBF010000508.1 coordinate 1,327, forward strand.
CATAAATCTGCTTGCGTTTGGCGCGGTCGAAGGTCGAATGGCCTTGAAGCATCAGATCGTCGAGGTGCGTGTTCACGTAGTAGCCGCGGTTCTGGCCATTGGGCGGCGTATTTTTCGAGTAGAAGATCACGTAATAGAAATCGGGGTCGGCGATCCCGTTACGCGACAGCGAATACAGCTGGAAATTGCCTTTGCCGATATCGGCGAAGAAGGTGGACATCTCATTCGACTGGATCGAGACGTTGATGCCGGCCTGCTTCATCATCGCTTGCATCACCTCGGCGCGTGAATTCGCCTCGGCATCGGTCGACGTCTTGATTACGAGATTGAGTCCATTTGAATACCCAGCCTGCGCCAGGAGCTGTTTTGCTTTCGCCGGATTGTAGTCATAGGTCGGGAGGTTCGTCGCGCGCGCCCAATGCCCTTCCGCCAGCATCGACTCCGTCTTCTGCGCGTAGCCGCGCTGGATGTCGCGGATGATGCGGTCGCGGTCGATTGCGTGGGCAATCGCCTGGCGCACCAGCGGTTTCGCCAATGCCGGGTCCTTCATATTGAACGCGAGATATTGATAGACCGAGCCGGGACTCTTGACGACCGTAAAGTCGGGGTTCTTATCGAACTCAGCGACATTTTCGAACGGAATCGAATTCACTTCGAAATTCACCGTGCCGCGGCGCATCTCCAGAATCCGCGTCGTCGCGTCGGGGATGATACGCACGGTGATGTGCTTGATCTTCGGCGCGCCGCCGTGCCATTGATCGAACGCTTCCAGCTCAAGGCGATCATCGGGACGGAACTCGACGACCTTGTACGGCCCGCAGCCGATCGGATGAGTCTTGTAGACGTTCGTGTCGGCGCCAGTGGGGAGGATGCCAGTCGTAAGGTTGTCGAAGATGCCGGCGTTGGCTTCTTTCAACTTGAAAATGACGGTCTGCTGATCCGGCGTCTCGATGTGATCGACGGACGCGTAGCCGGAACGCTTCGACGTCGTGAAGGTCGGGTTCATCAACGACTCGTACGTCCACTTCACGTCGGACGCCTTCACCGGCTGGCCGTTGTGGAACTTCGCGTTCGGATTGAGATGAAAGACGATGGTCTTGTCGTCGGGCATCTCCCATTTCGTAGCCAGGTCGGGCGCGTAGTCGAAGTTCGTGGTGACCTTGATCAAGCCGCTGTAGATCAGGTCGAACATCCGGCTGGATGCGTTGTCGGCTCCGACGCGGCTGTCGAGATTCGTCGGCGACGACATCAGCGCGATGACCAGCTTGTTCTCGTCGTCAGCGCCGCCGCTGGTTCCCGCTTTTTTCTCACCGCCGCCGCACGCAAGCAGCAGGAAAACTACCGTCGAAGCAAAGAGTTGACGCGTCTTCATTCAGCACCTCAGGTTCGTCGCAGAGGTTACAAGTATGATGCCCGCCGATGCGATTGATTCGAATACTTGCACTGGTCACGGCCCTGATTCCGATCGCGGCGCTCGCGAAAGAAAAAGTCATCGTCCTCGGGTTCGACGGCGTCGACGCGCGCTACACAGAGCAGTGGATGAACGAGGGGAAACTCCCGAATCTGGCGAAGCTGCGGGCGCAGGGAACGTTCCGGCCGCTGCGCCCGACCATCCCCGCGCAGACGCCCGTTTCGTGGTCGACCTTCTCCACCGGCATCGATCCCGGCCGCACCGGCATCTTCGATTTTCTTCGCCGCGATCCGAAGACTTATCTCCCGGTTTTCGCCGCGTTTGATGAGACGAAGGAGCCGTTCCTCCTCGGCGAAAAGAATCCGTACGCTGCCGCTGCCGCGGTTCTGGTGATCCTCGCGCTGATCGCGCTTCTCTTCCGCCGAACGGCGCGCACCGTCATGATCGTCATCGCCGTCGCCGCCTCGGCCGGCGCATTCCTGGCGACGAAGAAGTACATCCCGGAGACCCGCCCCGGCGTCATCAACCGCCGGCAGGGCATCCCGTTCTGGGAGGCTGCCGCAAACGCGGGACGCAAAGCGCGCGTGGTCCACGTTCCGGTGACGTTTCCAGCGCACGATTTCCCGGCGGGCGAAATGCTTTCCGGACTCGGCGTCCCCGACGTTTCCGGCCGCGTCGGCAAGCCGTTCTTCTTCACCTCGGAACTCGATTTCCACCGCAGCGGCGCGAACGAATTCTCGATCGAAGTCGTGCAGCTCGAGGACAACAAAGGCCGCATCAACGCCAAGATCCAGGGACCGCCGAACAAATTGTTTGGGACGCCGCCGTACATCTCGATTCCGATGACGATCACCGTCGCGAACGACCGCAATTCGGTCACGATCGAAGAAAGCGGCCAGACAGTGACGCTGCGGCCGGGCGAGTGGAGCGGCTGGACGGATTTCGTGTTTCCGTTCAACCCACTGATCAAGATTCATGGCATCAGCCGCTTTCACCTGATCACTTCGCAACCGGAAGTGAAGCTCTATCTCTCGCCGATCAACTTCGATCCGCGCAATCTGCCGCCCGGGTTCAACATTTCCGCGCCGTCGAAGTGGGCGCAGCAACTCGCGCGCGACCACGGCCTGTACAAAACGCTCGGCTGGCAGATCGATACGTGGGCGATTTCCGAGGGGTTTGCGGACGAGCAGATGTTCTGGGATGACATGACGTTCACGGTCGCGCAGGACCGGAAGATGTTCGATGCCTTCCTGAACGGCGACGAAGAGCTGATGGTGCAATGCTTCGAGTTTCCCGACCGCGTCGGCCACGTTTTCTGGCGCCTGATGGATCCGAAACATCCCGCATACAACGAAGCGCTGCACGCGAAGTGGGGCGATGCGCTGCTGCGCTCCTATCAGCTGATGGACGCGATCGTCGGCGACGCCATGGCCGCCGCGGACAAGAAGAACGCTGCCTTGATCGTCCTCTCCGATCACGGTTTCGCATCGTTCCGAAAGTCGGTCAACTACAACACGTGGCTGGTGATGAACGGCTACATGTCGCTGAAGACGGGAGTTCAGGTCAAAGACCGCAACGTGGAGATGCTCTTCGACTCCGGCCAGTTCTGGGAGAACGTCGATTGGTCGCACACGCGCGCGTATGCGATGGGATTGGGCGAGATGTACATCAACGTGAAAGGCCGCGAGTCGCAGGGAATCGTGAATCCCGGCCCGGAGTACGACGCGCTCAAATCCGAACTCAAAGCGCGCCTGGTGACGATGACCGACATGGAGACGATGGAGCACCCCGTTCGCCGCGTCCTGTCGCGCGAGGAGATCTACCGCCAATTCGATCCGAACATGATTCCCGATCTCTTCGTCACCAACAACGACGGCTACCGCGTCTCCTGGCAAACCTCCCTCGGCGGCATTCCGAAGAACCTGATCGAGCCCAACAAACAGGTATGGAGCGGCGACCACTGCTCCGTCGATCCGGAAATTGTGAAGGGGATTTTCTTTTACAACCGGAAGCTGGTTACGGATCGGGCTCCGTACATTGCCGACGTGTATCCGACAGTTTTGGGGTTGTTGAGCGTGAAGGCTCCGTATGAATTGGATGGGGTCGCGTTGAAATGAGGGTGTCGGGTGTCGGCTGTCGGGTGTCGGGAAGGCGATGAGCGAGTCGTATTGTGATCTCGTCGCATGGCAACGTGCGATGTCGATGGTGACCCAGATCTATCGGGCAACTGAGGCATTTCCTCGCAGAGAGATTTACGGATTGACGAATCAGCTTCGCCGAGCCGCCGTGTCCGTGCCGAGCAACATCGCCGAGGGCAAAGGACGTCGCTCGAAGAAAGAATATGCGCAGTTCCCTTTTCGGGCTCGCGGCTCGCTCCTCGAAGTCGAAACGCAGTTGGAGATCGCCTGCAACCTCGACTACATTGCGCTGGAGGCGTACGCCGCATTGAAAGAGCAGACCACCGGGGTGGCTCGTGTACTAAACGGCCTCATCGCAGCGATCGAGCACCAGATCGAAGACGATAGCCGCTAATCCCGACACCCGAACCCGACAGCCGACACCCAAAGTACCGACACCCCACGAAAACAAATGGACTACAAACGACTACTAACCCAAGTCGAGCGCACGCTCGAACAGATTGAAGCTACGGAATCGACGCGGTTCACGATCGAGCAGATCGGGGAGACCATCGCCACGAATTTTCGGGACGAGCTCGGGATCACCGGCGGGCGGATTTACGAGATCAATGACGAGAACTGCTACGAGTTGGTCGGCCGATTCGGCGTATCGCCGACCGGGCCGCTCGGGATTTCGGTGCCGCGGGATTACAAGCCGATCGAGCTGGTGCTGGAGAACGGCGTCGTGGTCATGGAGCCGAACGATCCCGGCGTCGATCCGGTCCTCGAGAGCAAGCTCGGCGCGCATCGTTTCGCCGCCGTCGCGGCCGGCGACAATCACTCGCACATCCTCGGCTTCGACGTCGCGCCGAACCTGAGCCGCGAGGACATCCTCTTCTCGCTCAATCTCATTCGCTACACCGTCAACCAGCGGCTGCGCGCCGATCGCTATCAATCGCTGATCGACGAGGCGCAGCGAATCCAGCAGTCGATCCTGCCGCAGCGCGTGCCGCAGTACGCCGGTTTCGACATCTGGGGAAAGACACTGCCGGCCGCGGTGGTCAGCGGCGACTTCTACGATTTCATCCCCATCTCCGACAACATCCTCGGCCTGGCCATCGCGGACGGATCGGGTCACGGCCTGCCCGCGGCGCTGGTCGTGCGCGACATCTACATGGGCCTGCGTATGGCCACCGACCGCGATTTCAAGATCATCCGCACGATGGAGAAGTTGAATCACATCATCCATCGTGGCCGGCTGACCACGAAGTTCGTGTCGCTGTTTTACGGGGAGCTGGAGACAGGCGGAATCCTCATCTACTGCAACGCCGGCCACAACTTCCCGTTCGTTCTCCGCGCGGACGGCGTGACGATCGAGATGCTGTCGAACGGTGGCCCGGTACTCGGTCCGACGCCCGATGCCACGTACATGCGCGGCTTTGCCAAGTTGAACGCCGGCGACCTGCTCTGCATGTACACGGACGGCATCGTCGAGGCGCACGACGCGAACGATGAGGAGTTCGGGCTTGACCGGCTCGAGGAGCTCGTCGCGTCGATCCGGAATCGAAGCTCCGAGGAGATCGGAAAGGAAGTGCTGGCGCGGGTGACGGAGTGGGGGCCGGGCGAGCAGGACGATCGGACCGTCGTCATCGTGAAAGCCGTGAACCCGTAGCGTGAGCGACGTCCTCTACATCAACGGGCGTTTTTCAACGACTGATGAGCGCGTGATCGGTGTCGAAGACCGCGGCTTCCAGTTCGGCGATGCCGTATACGAGGTCTTCAAGTTCCTCGGTAAGCGCCCCATCTTTCTCGCGGAGCACTATCGGCGTATGGAGAACGGACTGCGCGAGATCGAGATCCGTGTGCCGTGGGATGAGGCGCAGTTCGGCGAGGTGATTCGCGAGTTGCTTGCACGGACGGCCTTCGAGAACGGCATCGTCTACATCCAGGTCACGCGCGGCGAGTCGGAACGGAAGCATTTTTATCCGGACGATCTGACGCCGACGGCGGTCGCGTACTCGCGCGCCTTCACCTTTCCCGACGCGGCGAAGAAGGCGCGCGGCATCGCGCTCGTCACCGCGGACGATCTGCGCTGGAAACATTGCAACGTAAAGTCGGTGAACCTGCTCGCCAACGCGATCGCGAAGAAGAAAGCGCAGCGCGCCGGTGCTGACGAAGCGCTGCTGCTCGAAGATGGTGTCGTACGCGAGGCGGCCAGCTCCAGCTTTTTCGGCGTTCGCGGAGGAACGGTCGTCACGCATCCGCTCGATGAACACATCCTGGCCGGCGTCGTGCGCGATCGCGTGGCGAGCCTGGCGCTTGCGAGCCAAATCCGCGTCGACGAACGGCCGTTGCGCGCGACGGAACTGTTCGATCTGGACGAGGCGTTCATCACCAGCACGACGTTGGGCGTGATGCCGGTGGCGACGATCGATGGCCGCGCGATCAGACGCGGCGAGATCACCATGAAGTTGCAGCGCATGCTCGACGGCGCGGAAGCGCGCGCGTATGTATGAGAGGATCGCGGGCTGACCGCGAATTGAAAGAGAAATCATCGATGCCATTTTCGTCATTCGGACTCCACGCCGATCTGCTGCGCGGAGTCAAAGAGCTCGGGTTCAAACGTCCTACACCCATTCAAGTCGATGCCATGCCGCCGGCCATCGCCGGGAAAGATGTCCTCGCGTGCGCGATGACCGGGAGCGGCAAGAGCGCCGCGTTTCTGCTGCCGATTCTGAATCGCCTGATCGGCAAAAAGCGCGGCACGACGCGCGCGCTGATCCTGACGCCTACGCGCGAGCTTGCCGCGCAGATCGACGAACATCTGCGCGAGCTGGCCGTGCACACGCCGCTGTCCGGAGCCGCGGTTTACGGCGGCGTCGGCATGGGACCGCAGGAACACGCCTTCCGCAGCGGCGTCGACGTCATCGTCGCCACGCCCGGCCGGCTGCTCGATCATTTTCAGCACGGCTACGCGAAGCTGGAAGGGCTTGAAGTCCTCGTCCTCGATGAAGCCGACCGCATGCTGGACATGGGATTCCTCCCTGACATCCGCCGCGTGCTCCGTCATCTGCCTCCGAAACTGCAGACGCTGTTTTTCTCGGCCACGTTGCCGCAGCCGATCGTGGAGCTGTCGCGCGAGATGCTGAAGAATCCGGCCACGATCTCGATCGAGCGCAAGTCGGCGCCCGCCACCGGGATCACGCAGTCCGTTTTCCCCGTGTCGCAGGACCTGAAGCTGCCATTGCTGGAGACGCTGCTCAAACGGCGCGAGATTCAGAACGCGATCGTCTTCACGCGCACCAAGCATCGCGCCAATCGTGTGTTCGAGCAGCTCGAACGTCACAAAGTTCGCGTGGCGCGCATTCACGGAAATCGCAGTCAGGCCCAGCGCACCGATGCGCTGGCGGGATTCAAGAACGGCCGCTATCAGATCCTCGTCGCCACCGACATCGCCGCGCGTGGTATCGACGTCGAGGCGCTCTCGCACGTGGTGAATTTCGATGTGCCCGGGATGCCGGAGGACTACATCCACCGCGTCGGCCGCACCGCGCGCGCCGAACTGACCGGCGATGCCATCACCTTCGTCGCGCCGGATGAGGAGAACGATCTGCGCGCCATCGAACGCGCCATCGGCAAACGCCTGCCGCGCGTGACCGTCCCCGATTTCGATTACGCGCAGAAGCCGGCGGAAAAACTGGAGATCCCGATTCAGGAACGGATCGCGGCCATCCGCGCTCGCAAAGCCGAGGATCGTGCGAGAGCGAAGGCGAAAGCGGAGCGGCGGGGAACCGCGCCGCCTGCCCGTTCCGCTGCGGCACCTCGGCCGCAGACATCGAGAAGCTTCACAAGCGCGCCATCTGCTCCGCGCCGCGATCGTCCCGGACGGCCCGAGAACCGTCGCACGGACGCCGGTCCTCCTCGGCGCCGGCGGCCGTGAAATTCGACACATGCGCTTCCTTCTCATCTGCTTCGGCGGCGCGATCGGGACCGGCGCGCGTTACCTGACGTCGCTGTGGGCACTGGCCGCGTTTGGCGCGGCGTTTCCGTTCGGGACGTTGATCGTCAACCTCCTCGGCTCGTTTCTGATCGCGTTCATCGTCGAAATGGCGGGGACGACGAACGCGATCTCGCCGGATGTTCGGTTGATGCTGACCACCGGCGTGATGGGCGGCTTTACGACGTACTCCGCATTCAATTTCGAGACGAGCGCGTACCTGCGGATGGGGCAGTGGACGACGGCGTTGATGAACGTCGGCGTGACGCTGTTCGGATGTCTCGCCGCGGGATTCGCCGGCGTGGCGTTGGCGCGAGTCTTATTCGCGCGATGACACCTGCTACCCTTCGCGCCGCATGAAACTGATCGTCGGACTCGGCAATCCGGGCGCGGACTACGCGCGCTCGCGGCACAACGTCGGGTGGATGATCGTCGATGCGTTTGCCAGGAAGTTCCGCATCGACATCGGCAAGCATGAAAAGGACGCGATGACCGGCGAGGGACGCGTGGCTGGCGGCAGTGTCAAAGTGGCCAAGCCGCAGACATTTATGAACAACTCCGGCGATCCGGTGAAATTGCTGGTCAACGCATATCTCGAATCGACAGACGAATTGATGATCGTTTACGACGACATCGATTTGCCGCTGGCGCGATTGCGGATCAAGGCGAGCGGATCGTCCGGCACGCACAACGGCATGCGCTCCATTGTCGCCTCGCTTGCGACTGAGCGCTTTCCGCGACTACGATTCGGCGTCCGCGGCGCGGAGTATTCGGATGGACGGCTTCGCGATTACGTCCTCGACGATTTCACTGCGGAGGAGGAGCCGCTGGTCAATCGCGGAATCGAGCGCGCCGTCGATGCGCTCGTGCTCTTCGCGCGCGGCGATCTGAAACGAGCAATGAACGAGTTCAATCGAGATCCTGAGGAAAACCCCAATCCATGAACATCCACACCCTCGGCGAGCTGCGCGCCACCGGCTATCACATCACCTCGGTCAAAGATGAGATGCGCCGCAACCTGCTCGCGGCCATCGCGCGCGGCGAAACGCTCTTTCCCGGCATCCACGGCTACGAGCGGACGGTCATTCCCGCGATCCACAACGCGGTCCTGTCGAAGCACGACATCATCCTCCTCGGCCTGCGCGGCCAGGCCAAGACGCGCATTCTCCGGTCGCTGACGAACCTGCTCGACGAGCGCGTGCCGATCATCGCCGGATGCGAGATCAACGACTCGCCGCTGGCCCCGACGTGCAAGCGTTGCCGGCGACTTGCGGCCGAGCAGGGCGACGATCTGCCGATCGCCTGGCTGACGCGCGACGAGCGGTATCGCGAGAAGCTGGCCACGCCTGACGTCACCGTCGCGGATCTCATCGGCGATATCGATCCGATCAAGGCCGCGAATCAGCGGCTCACGTACGCGGACGAAGAGGTCATCCACTACGGCATCATCCCGCGCACGAATCGCGGCATCTTCGCGATCAACGAACTGCCCGACCTCGCGCCGCGCATCCAGGTCGCGCTGCTGAACATCCTGGAAGAGCGCGACCTGCAGATCCGCGGATTTCCGATCCGCATTCCGATGGACGTCGTGCTCGTTTTCAGCGCGAATCCCGAGGACTACACAAGCCGAGGAAACATCATCACGCCGCTGAAGGACCGGATCGATTCGCAGATCCTCACGCACTACCCGCAGAGCGTCGAGACGGCCATGCAGATCACGCGGCAGGAAGCGTGGACGGATCGCGATCATCCGATCGAGATCGAGATTCCGGACTACATCCACTCGCTGGTTGAGCAGATCGCGTTCGTCGCGCGCGGCTCGGAGCTCGTCGACCAATCGTCCGGTGTCTCCGCGCGATTGACGATTGCGGCGATGGAACTGCTGCAGTCGAACATGGAACGCCGCGCGGCGCTGACACACGACCGGTCGGCATTTCCGCGGCTCTCCGATCTGGCCATGCTCCTGCCGGCGATCACCGGCAAGGTGGAGATGGTGTACGAAGGGGATCAGCAAGGCGCGGAAGTCGTGGCGCGGAAGCTGATCGGCGAGGCGGTCGCGAAACTGTTCGCGACGAAGTTCCCGCCCGTCGAACGCGCAGGCGTCGGCGCGCGCAATGAACGCAATCGCGGATTCGATCTCGATGACGAAGAGCTCGACGACGCCTTCACCAGCCGCCGCGGACGCAAGCAACAGCAGCGTCCGCAGCGTCAGGAAGAGAAGCCGCCGTCTCCGACCGAACCGAACTACGACGCCATCCTCGGCTGGTTCGTGGAAGGCAACAAGATCACGCTGTCCGACGAGCAGCCGTTCGACGCGTACGTTGCCGAATTAAAGCGCGTTCCGAAGCTCATCGAAACCGCGAAAAAGTATGTGCAGACGGAGAACGACCGCGAACTGGCGTTCTGGATGGAGATGATCCTCGAGGGTTTGCACCAATCTCTCCGCCTCGCGCGCGAAGACCTCGACTCGACCATCACTTTCCAGGAAATGATGAAGTTTAACGTCCTGCGAACGGTGAAGTAGTCATCACGGCTTGACCGCGCGATGCCGCCTCGGCGCGGGGACTGCGTTGCCGGGAAGTGCAGGCGCCTCAAATGCGCCGATATCGACGGCGATGATTCCGTCGCCATTGCCGTCGATGCGCGCGACGCCGCGTTGATCGGTTGACGGTGCATTGGTCGAGTCGCCCGCGTCGATGGCGGGACTGCCGGCGCCGAGCGCCATCGTCTGCGTCAGTCCGCCGTTGTTGGCGAGCGCGCCCAGGAGCGGATTGGCGACCGTCATGCCCGTGCAGGTCGTGTCGCCGAACTGGAGATTGTTGATGCTGGTGATCAGCGTCCCCGCAGAGAGTCCGCAGTTGCCACCCGTGTTGCTGGCGATGATGGTGTTCGAGATGAAGGTTACGGGATTGACTTGGCCGAAATGAACGGCGCCGCCTGATCCTGCCGCCATGTTCCCGGCGATCGTGCAATTGCGGATCGTTACTGGCGCCGACTCGATGTAGAGCGCTGCGCCCTGGCCGGCGGAGCCGGTTGCGGTATTGGCGGTGAACGTGTCGTTCGTGATCGTGACGTTGCTTCCCGGATTCAGCGATTCGATCGCGATCGCTCCGCCGCTGAACGTGGCGGTGTTGCCGATGAATGTGCAGCGGTCGATGGAGACGAAGTCCTTGAATGTCGCATTGCCATAGA
>JBAVBF010000509.1:0-11909 GCA_049586115.1 Thermoanaerobaculia bacterium
GCGAAGCGGAGCGCTACATCGCGGATTGCCGGGCGCGTGTGACCTCGCTCCGCGCATGTGAATTCGCCGCGCAAACCGGGCGGACGCCCGTGCAGCTCGCCCGCGAGTTCCGCGCCTCGGTCGGCTCCGGCGTCAAGGACTACTTTCGGGTGCGCCAGCTCCAGCACGCGTCGGAACTGCTCCGAACGACGGCGCGCAGCACGGCCGACATCGCGCTCGACGCCGGCTTCGGGACGGCCCGCAGCTTCTATCGTGCCTTTCGCCGCTCCACCGGCATGTCGCCGACTGAATACCGGAAAGAAATGTCACTGGCGTCTGATTCCTGACGGCACTACGTTTTTCGAGCATCAAATCCAGGATCGCCATTGCAGAAGGAGATCGCCTCGCGGGCGGACGCGTCGAGCGTCGCCGCAGCGACATCGGCATGCTCTTCCAGGGAACAGGATGGATTCCGGACCGGCCCGACCCGCGAGACTACGGGCCGAGGCACAGGAATCTCGCGCCAGTGCTTCGCGGCGGTTTGCAGGAGGCCATCGCCGATCCTCCGGCCGCGCTGCCGCCCCGCGCCGATCTCACCCCGTTTTTTTCGCCGGTCTTCGATCAGGGAACGCTCAACTCCTGCACCGCCGCGACGTCGGCCGCTCTGATCGGCTTTTTCGAGAAGAAGACGCTCGGCCGCGACGTGTCGCCCTCGGTCATGTTTCTCTACAAGATCGAGCGCAACCTGCTCGGCGACACCGGCGACTCAGGGGCATTCCTGCGCACCGGCATGCAGGCGCTGCGCGCGTTCGGCGTTCCCCCGGATACCTCATGGCCGTACGTGCCGGCGCTGCTCGACGTCGAGCCGCAGCCGTTTCATTACGCCTACGCCGCGAACTACAAAGCGACGCACTACTTCCGACTGAATGACGGTGTCGATGATGAGAGCGTGCTCGCGCGCGTGAAGTCGGCGCTGGCCGCGAACATCCCGGCCATGTTCGGCCTGATCCTTTTCGCATCGTTCGCCAATGCCGTGAATGGCGAGATCCCGATGCCGGGGACGTTCGACTCGCAGACGGCGCTGCACGCGCTGGTCGCAGTCGGCTATGACGATACGAAGACCATTGCTCATTTCGATCCTGCGACGGGACGGACCACCATCACCGGCGGTGCGTTGCGCGTCCGCAATTCGTGGGGACTGCAATGGGGCACCGGCGGTTACGGCTGGCTTCCGTATGACTACCTCCGCGCCGGTCTGACCTCGGACTGGTGGTGCCTCGTGCGCGCCGACTACCTCGACATCGGCGACTTCACGCCGCCGAGGCAACCGTGATGAAGAAGACGACGAAAGAAACCGGCCGCGCCGCGCGCGGCAGGAACACAAGAGCCGCGTCGCCGATGTCGCGCGGCACAACTCGAAAGGAGACTGCCATGGCCGACGAAACCTCGAACAATGCTGACTTCATCGGACGCGTCGTCGGAGACGCGAAGAATCCGCCCGAGACGCGCATGCTGACCGGCTGGTTCGGCGATTCGGGCGAGGACGGCTACCGCCGCCTCTACACCGACGCCGAGCTGTCGAGCTACGTCGATATCCCCGACGACGCCATCCTCTACACCGAGCCGATCCGCGACGCGCAACCCGCGGGCGCGGTGCTGGTCTGGATCAAGCGCGACGCTGCCGTCAAACAGGGGGGCTCCGCATTCAGCCGCGCCGCGCGATTTCTCCAGGGACAGGTCCAGCAGGACTTTGCCAGCGCCGGTGCCGCCGCCGCGTCAGGAGCCAACGTCGAGAAGGCCGGCTTCCGCTGCGCGACGCAGGTTCCCTGCGGCGAGGTCACCGGCTTCACCGGAAACTGTACGAACGAGCCGCAGGTCGGCGGCGCCTGGCCCTGTATCACGGCCCCGCCGCATTGCTTCGAGGTGACCGGATTCACCGGCAAATGTACGCATCAGCCGTGGCCGAATCCCACCCGCTACATCGGCTGCACCATCTATCACTGTCCCACCAACGACCTCACGCACATCCCGCACATCTGCAACCTCGTCGCGACCGGACTGCCCAGCTGCGGCGGCGTCAATCCGCCGGACAAAGGCGGCGATCCAGCGGTACTGCGCGCCGGCGCGGGCGAAGAGGGCGCGGACAACAAAGAAGCCGCGGCGCCTGTGACGCTCCTCGGATGCAATTACACCAAGACCTGGGGCCTCTGCGAGACGCATCTCCTCGGCTGCGGACAGACCAAGGATTGTCCGACCACGACGCCGGGCTGCGGACAGACCAACGACTGTCCGACCACGATGCCCGGCTGCGGCTGGAGCAAGAACCCGATCTGTACCGATCTTCCCGGCTGCGGCTTCACCAAACATTGGGGCGCTTGTCAGCAAACGCAGCCGCCGAAATGTCATCCGTCAGTGCAGATTCCCTGTATCACGCCGTCATTCCAGCCGACGCATTGCTGTCCTGAAACTCTCGATGTAGCTGCGCAGCCACAGCAGAACTTCACTCCCGCAACCGTTTGCACGCAGGTCAACTGCGGCGGTGGCAATCAGACGCCGGCTACCGTCTGCACGCAGTTCGGGTGCGGGCAACAGGCTGACCAGGTCGGCGGCAACGCCTCGGTTCCGTGCCTCTCCACGCATTTCTGTGGAACGCGATTGATAGGGTGTCATCTGTCGCCGTTGTGTCCGATCATCACGGCGGTGAACTGTCCGACTCGATTCGAGCGGCAGTGCATCCCTGTCCTTCCCTCGCTGGTCTGCCCCATCTTTAATCCGGGCCCGATCTTCAATCCCGGTCCGATCTTTAATCGGGCCGCCGGCGGAGCGCGCTTTGGCGCGGCTGCACCCGCCCAGCAGGGCGGCGACCCGTCCCAACTCTGCGCCACGAACATCGCGTGCAATGTCACATTGTTCTGCGGTCAGCCGAGCGTGGGATGCACCTTGGATTGTCCTGACCCGATGCAGGCCCAAGGTGGCGGCGGAGGAGACAGATTCGTCGTATCGATCGCCTGCGCACAGACCCAACCGCCGACGACGATCGAGAATCTCTGCACGCAAGTCGGCCCGCAATGCCCCACGTTCTGTGGCCCTGACTGCCAGACACCGCAGCCGAATTGCACCCACGTGAATTGTCCGACGGGTCAACAGGAGTGCACGCAACAAGGCACGTTCTGTACGCTCTACGTCGGTTGCCCGGGACACACGCAGCAGGGTTGTCCTCCCACGCAGACCCCTCAATGTCCCACCAATGTGCAACTCGACTGCACGCTCGGCTGCACGCAGTTCGACCCGAATTGCCCTCAGCTGGTGACCAGCGATCCGGCGTGCAACAACGCCATCGGTCAGCAACGGCAGGCAGTCGGCGCCCAGGCGAACGCCTTCCCGCCGTCGGCCGGGCCGACGATCTGCACACAGCTCGGTCCGAACTGTCCGCCCACCGCGATCAACGCCTGCACGCGGCTTTGCACGGTCCTCGGCGGCCAGTGTCAGACGCACGGTCAGCCGCAATGTCCTCCGACGCCGGCTACGGTCTGTACGCAACTCGCCGCGCAATGCCGCACGGTCCCGAACGGCGATTGCACTTTCTTCGGTTGCACGCAGACCGGACCGCGATGCCCGACGCACGCGCAGCCGCACTGCACGTCGTTTGGACCGGGTTGTCCTCCGACGCCCGCCACGGTCTGCACGCAGTTCGCTCCGTGTCCTACGCATCAGCAGCCGTGCCATACGCCCGGCTTCGAGTGCACGATGTTCTGCACGCATGGCAATCCGGGTTGCCCTGTCACGCAGCCGGCTGCGCAGTGCTTCCGACCGCTGACCGCCCCACCGCAATGCCCGCCGCTCAGCGGCTTTAATTGCCCGTCCGCGATCGGCTGCCAGAGCATCGCCTGCAATCAGAGCATCGCCTGCCAGCCGCAGGGCGGCGGACAACAGCAGCAGTTCGACGCCGCCGCGCAAGTCGCCGGCATTGTCCCGCCGACACCGGCCACGCATTGCTTCATCTGCCCGCAAGGCGGCGGAGGCGTTCACCCGACCTTGCTGACGCAGCCGATCTGGCAGTGCAATCCGTCGATCATCGATGCTTGCCCCACCCGGATCTGCACACACCAGATCGTGCAATGCCATCCGTCGATCGTCGCCAACGCCTGCCCGACGCATCAGATCGTGCAGTGCCACCCATCGATCGTCGACGCCTGTCCGACGCAGCACTTCGTGCAGTGCAACCCTTCTGCAGTCGATGCCTGCCCGACCCGCATCGGCTGTCCGACGCACAACCCGCAGCTATGCCCGGTAGCCACCGGTTTCAATTGCCCCTCGGCCGTCGGCTGCCAGAGCATCGCCTGCCAGCAACAGTTCCGCGGGGGGGACCTCGGTGGTGGGGGAGTGGCTCACCAGGTGGGCGCTGCCGCGCAGCAGGGTGGCGGTGGCGCGCACATCACGTTGCTGACGTTCCCAATCTGGCAGTGCCTCCCACCACAAGATACGCACTTCCCATGTAGCCCATTCACTCAAATCTGGATGCACTGTCGCAATCCGTACTGACCTGAGATTCGCGGCCCGGCCATTGCGCCGGGCCGCCCTCTTTCCACCATTCCTGAGAGTGCTACGATAAGGACTCCTTGAACAAAAACGATCTCGTTCACTACCTCATCGAGCGAGGACTGCTCGAGCGCCGTGCCGTCGTCGACGGCGACGTCATGGTGGTCGAAGGCGCGCGGCGGCATCACAACTACTCGGTCGTCCGCCGCAACGGTCCCGGACTCTTCGTCAAGCAGATGCAGCCCGATCAGGCCATGTCGGCGCAGACGCTGCAGAAAGAGGCCGCCTGCTACGTGATGATGGAAGGCGACCCGGCTCTCGAGCCGATTCACGCGCTCATGCCGCGCTTCCGCGCCTACGATCCCGACCGCCACATCCTGGTCATGGACCTCATCGCCGGCGGCGAAAATCTCACCGAGTTCCACCGTCGCGTGAACGCCTTCCCGGTCGATACCGCCAAACGCGTCGGCGAGCTTCTCGCGCTCTATCACGACGTCTCCAGCCGTGAGCTGCTGCCGCGCGCCAACTCCGCCATTTTTCAGGGGCAGCCACCGTGGATACTCTCCTTCCACCTCATGCCCCGCGGCTCGATGCAGAACCTCAGCGCTGCGAATGGGCAGTTCATGTCCATCCTGCAGAACTACCCCGAATTCGGTCCTGCCCTCGACCGCATCCGCAACTCCTGGCGTCGCGACGTCCTCGTGCACGGCGACATGAAGTTCGACAACGTCGTCGTCCGCGCCGACGACGAGAGCATGCACGTCGTCGATTGGGAGCTGGCCGACGTCGGCGACTCCGCCTGGGACGTCGCCTCGATCCTGCAGGCCTACCTCACCTGGTGGATCGCCACGCTGCAGCGCGTTCCCGCGAACGACGCCGCCGACATCGCCCAATATCCGATCGAATCGATTCAACCGGCCATTCGCGCATTCTGGGAGGCGTACGTCTCCTCGCGGCGCCTCAGCGACCGCGATGCCGATGCCGAGCTCGAACGCGCCGTCAGCTACGCCGGCGCGCGCATGCTGCAGACCGTGTACGAGTCGATGGCCTGGTCGCAGGCGCTCACGCCGCAAGCCGTGTGGCAGGTGCAGGCCTGCATCAACATCCTCAAAGCGCCGCGCGCCGCCGCCACCGACCTCCTCGGCTTTCCGGCAGGTGCCTATGTCTGAAACGAAAGGGATTCACGACGATCTCCGGCGGCTCCTGCGCGCCATCGTCATTCATTCGCCGATGCAATACGAGTTGGATGGGAAGACATATCGCGTCGCGCCGTTCGGCGCAGGACAGTCGCCGATGTGGACGGCGTGGTCGGCCGGCCAACCGCCGCTCGTCATCGACCTGCAAACGCACATCTACGATCAGGCCTACTGCCGTCCGCTCGGCAGCCGCATCGATCCGCCCGCGCAATCGGTCCCGATCATCGACGCGCTCTCCGCCGCCAACGCCGGACGCGATCGCTGGGAAGCCGGTTGGACGCTCGTTCAGCTTCTGCAGAACGGCCACGCCATGGCCCGCAAGAATGAGTTCGAGAGCACGTTCGCGCCCGGCGAGTTCGCCACGGCCAACGGCGCGCCGCCGTCGCCCGGCACTCCGCTGCACGTCCTTTTCGCTCGCGAGTCGCGCACGCAGCAGCCCGGTTTCTACATCGCCAACGGCGAAACGCCCGCGCCCTCGGGATCGGAAAGCCGCATGACGCGCATCTACTGGCACATCGCCGAGGAAGGCGCAGTGCCGTTGACGCACATCATCACGACGCTGCTCAATCGCTACCAGGTTCCCTTCCGCTTCAAGACCCTCTCGTACAGCGGCGTGTACTCGCGCTCGGATTCGGCGGTCCTCTACTTCGCGGCGCGCTATTACCAGATCGTCTCGCGAGTTCTGCCGGCCATTCGTGCGGAAGTGCGAAAGTACCTCCGACCGGCTACGCCGCTGCTATCGCTTGAACTGCACGACGGAATCGGATTAGCCGAGGATCCCGGGAACGGCGAGAGTTTCGGAATGAATCGAAGCCGGCTGATCGCGCAGGGAATCTGGGACGGCTACGCGCGCGGCATGCAGACCGAGGACGCGCGCATGGCGGAGCTGGCCATCCAGTTCCAGCGGACCGGACTCTCGCTCGATCGCCCGCATCTCCGCGCCGCCAGCGCCGACATCTACGAGGCCGCGGCGTGAGCGCGCTTCCGCAATTGGCTCCGACGGCCGATCCGCGCGAGCGATTCCTCGACGTGGCGTGGTCGATCGGGATGCGCCTTTGCCGCGACGCAGTCTGGGACGGAGATCGCTGCAACTGGCTCGGCGACTCGATGGAAGCGCACGGCGGCGAGTGGAAAGTCGCGCACAAATCATTCGGCGCCGAGCTTTACTCCGGCACCAGCGGCATCGCGCTCTTCCTGGCGCGGCTGCACAATCTTCGTCCCGATCCGCTGCTCGCGCAGACCGCGCGCGGCGCCATCGCGCAGGCGCTCTCGCGCACGGACGACCTGCCGCCCGAAATGCGCCACGCGCTCTACGCCGGCTGGATCGGCATCGCGCTCGCGCTGCTCGATTGCGCGCAACTTCTCGACGATCGCCAATTCAAACGCGACGCCCTCCGTCTCGTCGACCGTCAGCTCGGCCACGAGCTCGATCCGATGTCGCTCGACATCATCGGCGGCGCCGCCGGCGCGATCTCCGGTCTCTGTGCGATCGATCGCCGTCTCGGCCGCGATCGTTTCCTCGGCGAAGCGTGCCGCCTCGGCGAACACCTCCTCACCCACGCCCATCGCGACGGCGACGTCTGGTCGTGGACGACGATGCCGTCGATGGGCCCGGCTCCGCAAAAGGATCTCGCCGGCTACTCGCACGGCGCCGCCGGCATCGCGCTCGCGCTGCTCGAACTGCATCGCCGGACGAACGACGCGCGCTTCCTCGAAGGTGCCCTCGGCGGATTCGCCTACGAGCGCGCCTGCTTCTCCCACGAGCATCACAACTGGCCCGACTTCCGCTCCTTCGCTTCGCCGAATCCGCAGCAGTTGGGCTATTCGCTGGCCTGGTGCCACGGCGCCCCCGGCATCGGCCTCTCCCGCCTGCGCGCCTTCACGCTCACCGGCGACGAGGCGTACAAACAGGAAGCCGAAGCCGCCATCGCCGGAACGTACCGGCCGCTAATGATGGCGTCACAAGCCGACAACTACTCCCTCTGCCACGGCCTCGGCGGCAACGCGGAGCTGTTCATCCTGGCCGCCGATGTCCTCGACGAGGAGCGTTACCGCACCGCGGCCGAATCCGTCGGCGACCGCGGCATCCAATCGATCCACCTCAACCGCAACGCCTGGCCCTGCGGCGTCCTCGGCGGCGGCGAAACCCCAAGCCTGCTCCTCGGCACTGCTGGCATCGGCTACTTCTACCTCCGCCTCTACGACTCGGCCGCAGTCCCCTCGATCCTGCTCGTCAACGCCTAGATCGTTTTCACGCGGAGCCGCGCAGGTAAAGAGATGTTCTCCGCGTCCCCGCGCCTCCGCGTGAAATCGTCATCCCCGCCCTCGCCACGATCCCGCCACATTGCTGCCGCTGGTTCGCCGCGTCCGAACGATCGCCACGTCAAATTGCGGATTGATCCTCCATCGGAAGCGAGGAGATGGCGATGGATTCAACATCACAAACTGGCGGATTAGCGCGTGCTACCCTCCGCCGCATGAAGCGAACTGGTGCGGTGATCTTTCTTTTTGTGTGCGCGATGACCGCGCAGGCGGCCGACAAACTCACGATCGTCAAGGCCGGCCCGGTCGGGGAGATCGCCAACCTCGCCGAGGCCAATGAGATTCGGGTCGTGTTCAACGAACCGATGATCGTGGTCGGCAAGATTCCGAAGGTGCTGGACGTGCCCTGGTTTCATGTCGCGCCGGAGATTAAGGGAACGTTTCGCTGGTCAGGGACGACCACGTTGATCTTCACGCCCGATCCGAAGACGGCGCTGCCGTTCGCGACCAAGTACGACGTCACCATCGATCCCGAGGCGAAGGCGGTCAGCGGGAACACGCTGGGGAAGGCATATCACTTCTCGTTCGTCACGCCGACGATCCAGTTGCTGCGGACCGATTGGTACCGCAAGGACGGCAAGTTTGACGGCGCCATCGTCATCGCGCTCTGGTTCAATCAGCCGGTCGATGCGGAGACGCTCGGGCCGCATCTCAAGCTGCGCACGGTCGCGCACGAATTCAAAGCGCCGGAGTTGCCGGCGCGCGATCGTTTACAGAAACTCGAGCCGCAGCAGGTCGCGGCGTTCGATGCGAAAGTGGCCAGGGCGCAGGCGGCAGCGGCTAGCGATGGACAGCCGGTGCTGTCGTTCTTCGCCATCGATTGGGACAAGAAGCGCTACAAGCCCGCGCCCGAGCTGGTCGTCGTCGAGACCAAACCGGGAGTTCCGCCGGACACACATCTCCAGGTGTTCATGGACGACGCGCTGGCCAAGCGCACCACGAACGTCGCAACAGGGCGCACGCAGACGTTCACGATCGAGCTGAATCCGACCTTCTTCGTCGAGAAGATCGAATGCCTCCGCGAGTGCAATCCCGACTACTACAACCCGATCTACTTCCGGACGCGGACCGGTGTGCCGTTCACCGACATTCAAAAGGCCGTCGCCGTCATCGACGTCACCGATCCCGCTCATGAAATGCCGGTCAAGCCGGGCGTGAAGGAACGCGACAGCGAGTCCGAACGGCATCCGACGCAGTTCAGTCTCGACGAACTTGGATACTCGCTGAAGCCGGCGCATACGTACGCCGTTCGTCTCGATCCTTCGCTCACTTCCGAATCCGGCCAGACGCTCGGCTACACCTGGATGGCAGTCGTCGAGTACTGGCACAAAGCCGCGTTCATCAGCTTCGGCGACGGTCATGGCGTGTGGGAGTCGAGCGGCGGACCGACGCTGCCGTTTTACGCGCGCAACTTCAAGAACGTCACGCAGTGGATGACGCCATTGACTGCAGATCAGCTCGTGCCGTCCATCGTCGAACTGCAGAAGGAAAACTTCCGCAAGGTTCCCGACACGCCGGGCGTGGAGCGCAAGCTCGCGCCGCAGGCGGACGTGCTGCAGTCGTACGGTCTGAATCTCAAGTCTGCTCTTTCAAACATCGGCAACGGCATCGTCTGGGCCGTCATCAAGCCGGGCGACGAAATCGCCAAATCGAAGCGCTACACCGAGGACGTCGCCGGCACCATCGTCCAGGTCACGAACCTCGGCATCTCCGTCAAAGACTCGCCGCAGAACACGCTCGTCCTCGTCTCGCGCCTCGACACGGCCGCGCCAGTCGCCGGCGCGAAGGTTTCCATCCGCACGATGGACAACAAAGTGTTCTGGACCGGCACGACGGATTCGAACGGCATCGCCATCGCGCCGAACACCGATCTCCGACTCGACCGCCACGCGAAAAATGCGCAGGGCGAAGAGGTTGAAGAACGTTCCTGGGAGGCGCTCAGCGGAATTCACTTCGTCGTCACCGCGGAGAAGGGTGGCGACACCGCCTACGCCGCGAGCGATTGGAACGAAGGCATCGGTCCGTGGGATTTCGGATCGAGCTTCGAACTGAACGAGGCGGAGCCGCTGTTGCGCGGCACGATCTTCACCGACCGCGGCGTCTACAAGCCCGGCGAGGAAGTGCACGCGAAAGTCGTCCTCCGCAGCGACACGCCGAAAGGCATGCAGCTGCTGCCGGCCGGCACCGTCGTCGACGTCGCGGTCACGGATTCCCATTCGAAGGAAGTCGACAAACGCACCGTCACGCTCAACGCCTGGAGCAGCGCCGAATGGACTTGGACCGTGCCCGCGGACTCAGTCCTCGGCGACTACACGATCGGCGCGAAGGTCGCCTCGCAGCGGCTGGAAGCGGGCGGCAACTTCCTTGTTGCCGCGTATCGCCGTCCCGAGTTCCGCGTCGACGTCACGTTGAAGGCGCCGACCTCGATCGCCGGCACGAAACTGAACGGCACGATCGTCGGCAAATACCTGTTCGGCGCGGCGATGGCTTCGCGGCCCGTGGTGTGGACATATTCGAAAGCGCCGATTTACGACGTGCCGCGCGCGATCCGCGAGCGGTACGCCGAGGGGCAGTGGGAGTTCCTCGGCGAAGACTGGGAGCATCGGCATACCGCCGAAACGATCTCCACGAAAACGCAGAAACTCGATGCGAAAGGTGAGCTGAAGCTGTCGCTCGAGACCGACCTCGCCGCCGGCTGGCCGTGGACGTACGAGTTGGAAGGCAACGTCACCGACATCTCGCGCCAGCAGATCGCCGGACGGACCTCGTTCCGCGTCGATCCCGCGCCGTGGTACGTCGGCGTGAAGACGCCCGCGTATTTCGCCGACACCGCGAAAGGCGTCGACACCGCCATCGTCGCCGTCGCGCTCGACGGCACGCTGACCTCGGACGTCAAAGTCAGCATCGACCTGCATCGCATTCAGTGGAACTCTGTCCGCGAATCGACCGGCCACGGTTTCTACAACTGGACCTCGGAGCGCAAAGAGCTCGAGGCCGGACATTTCGATGTCACGACGACCGCCGCGCCCGTGCCGCTGCACATCCCGATCACGAATGGCGGCGAGTACCTGATCATCGCCACGGCCAAGGATGCCGAGGGGCGCTCGACGACGACGCGGACGTGGTTCTACGCCGTCGGCGGCGGCTACACTGCGTGGGAACGCTACGACCACAATCGCATCGACCTCGTGCCGGAAAAGAAAACGTGGAAGCCGGGCGAGACCGCGCGGATCATGGTCAAGTCGCCGTGGGAACACGCCACCGCGCTGCTCACCACCGAGCGCGAAGGCGTGCGCACGTGGAAGACGTTCGAGCTGACCTCGACGCAGACCACTGTCAGCGTTCCGATCACCGAGAAAGACATCCCCAACCTTTACGTTTCCGTGCTGCTGCTGAAGGGACGCACGAAGGAAGGCGTCGAAGACGAGAGCGATCCCGGCAAGCCCGCCTTCCGCCTCGGCTACACCGCGATCAACGTCGAAGACGCCACCAAGCGGCTGAAGGTCGCGGTCAAAGCGAATCGCGACGAATACCGTCCCGCGTCGAAAGCGCGCATCGAAGTCGATGTGAAAGATGTTGCCGGCAAACCGGCGCAGTCCGAGGTCACGTTGTGGGCTGTCGATTACGGCGTGTTGTCGTTGACCGGATATTCGACTCCTGACGTTCTGCAATCGATCTACCTCGAGAAAGCGCTGCAGGTCGTCAACGAAGACTCGCGGCAGAAGATCGTCAGCCGCCGCGTGCTGACGCCAAAAGGGGAGACGAGCGGTGGCGGCGGTGGACGCGATGCAGGTCCGGGCGTCATCCGCAAAGACTTCCGCGTGCTCGCGTTCTGGGTCGGCTCCGTCGTCACGGACAGCAAGGGCCACGCGA
>JBAVBF010000510.1:0-5731 GCA_049586115.1 Thermoanaerobaculia bacterium
GCATCGCGCTGCGCAAGCGCCAGCAGCGCAACCGCACCGACGACGTGGCCCGCCTCTACCAGCTCGAAATCATCAAATTGCGGATGCAGATCCAGCAAATGAGCGTCATCGACCGCGCCGTCCTCAACGCGGGCGCCGGAGAGGAAGGAGCGTCGGATACAATGACGCGCGACGCATGAGGGTTCATCCCGCCCCGCTCCTCCGCACCGCTGCCGCGCTTCTCCTCGCCACCACTCCCTCGCTGCTCTTCGCGCAAGCCGCGAAGAACATGGGACCGGCCGGGCAGTACTACAACCAGCCCAAGGCGAAGTTCAAAGTGACGCCGGGATTGAAGAAGGATCAGGGCGGAGAAATCAAGATCACGCAAGCACCGGGCGGCAAAGCGGAGTACGTCCGCGAAGAGTACGCAATTTTCGAGAAGGACGTCCTGGTCGAATATCAGGACATCAAGATCCACGCGGACAAGATCACCGCGAACCTGAAGACGAAGGATGTCGTGGCCGAAGGGCACGTCATCCTCGATCAGGGACCGACGCGCCTCACCGGCGATCACATCATCTTCAACCTCGACACGAAGACCGGCACCTTCTTCAACGCTACCGGCGCGCTGCAGCCGGACATGTATTTCGCCGGGGAAAAGATCGAGCGGCTGGCCGAGGATCGCTACCGGCTAACGAATGGGATGTTCACCTCGTGCGAGCTCGACAAGCCGTCGTGGTCATTCCATGTGTCCGAGGCAGACGTCACGCTCGACGACTACGCGCGGATGCGCGACGTCGTCTTCCGCGCGCACGACATCCCGCTCTTCTTCACGCCGCGGCTGGTCTGGCCGACCAAGAGCGACCGCTCGCAGGGATTCCTGATTCCGCGCATCCTCTTCTCGCCGACCTACGGCGACCGGCTGGAAGTCGGCTACTTCGTCCCGTTCGGCGACTCCGCCGACACGACGTTCTACGGCGACATCAACGACAAGGGCTACAACGGCGCCGGCATCAACGTTCGCTACCGTCCGTCGCCGAATGTGAAACACGGCGACCTGAGCGCCTACGTCGTTCACGATCAGGAGACCGGCCGCAACGAATGGCGCTACAACTATCAGCATTCGCAGGAAAATCTGCCCGGCGGCTTCCGCGGGGTCGTGGACATGGAGGACATCTCGAACGTCGAGTTCTTCCGCCGCTTCGCGCATGACCCGCGCCTGCACACGCTGTCGCAGATTTACTCGTCCGCCTATCTGACGAAGAACCGCAGCACGTATTCGTTCAACGTCCTCACCGACCGCCGCGACATCCTGCTCACCAACGTCGATCCGAACGATCCGTTCGCCGCGCCGCCACGCCAGCGATTCGAACAGCTTCCGTCGCTGCAGTTCCGCCTTTACCCGAACCGCATCGGCGAGACGCCGTTTTACTACTCGATGGAGTCGTCGGCGTCGCACCTGGTCACGAATGGCCTGCTGAACGGCCCGACCGCGAATTACTACCGCGCCGATATTTTCCCGACGCTGTCCATGCAACTGCACACGCCGGCGTGGCTCTCGGTCCGGCCGCAGGTTTCCGTGCGCGAGACGTACTACTCCGATTCCCTCGACGATAACTCGGTCGCCAATCCGTTCGGCAAACTGACGGCGGTGAACAATCCGGTCGAGCGCTTCTACGCGCAGGGACAGGTGGAAGTCGTCGGTCCGTCACTCTCGAAGGTCTACAACGATTCGATCGGCGGCTTCAGCAAGTTCAAGCACGTGATCGAGCCGCGTTTCCGCTATCTCTACACGACGAACGTCAACGATCAGAACCGCATCATCCGCTTCGACACGGTCGACTCGCCCTTCCTGCCGATCGTGCGCGACTCGGTCGAATACTCGCTGACACAGCGCCTGATCGGACGCGAAGCGGCGGCTGGCGGCTCCTCGCGCGAAGTAGCCTCGTTCTCACTCACGCAATCGGTCTCCCTCGGCCGCCCATTCACCTCCGCGACGGCCGGCGGATTGCCCGGCTCGACCGTGCCGCAGCAGGGCCGCTTCACGCCGCTCATCGCCGCGCTGCACGTGAATCCCTATTCGTCGATCACGCTCGACGCAGCCGCGACGTTCGGCAATGTCTCACACCAGCTCGACCAGACCAGCCTCTCCGCCAACCTGATGGGCACCGGCAAGATCGCCGACAAGTACCTGAGCTTCACCTGGTTTTCGTCCTACCGTCCGCCGCCAATCGACGGCCAGCCGTCGACGTTTCCCGGATCCAGCCAGTTCCGCATCAACACGGGGTCGTCACTCCTGAGCAACCGCCTCCGCGCGGACGTGCAAATCAACTACGACGCGAAACAAGGCAAGTTCCTCGAACAGCGCTACCTGATCGGCGGCAACGCCTCCTGCTACGGCATCGCGTTGGAGTACCGCCGCTACATCGTCTACACGCCGGTGGAGCACACGGAGCCGAGCATCGGGATTTCCATCTCGCTGAAGAACATCGGCGGGGTGGCGGTGCATTGACGACCGCGTAATTACTCCGCTCTCAAGACGACGCTGCCGACTCTCGATATCGCGCGGAAGTGATCGTCATAGCTCACAACCAGTGCACCTTCGCGAGCCGCGGTCGCCGCAATCCACATGTCGTTCGTAGCGATCGGAGTACCAGCGCGGCGCAGATCAACATAGATCTCGGCGTAATGCCGACTCGCTTCGGAGTCGACGCCGACAACCTCAACTACGGGAACCGCGAGGAAGTCACGGAGTTCAGCCTCGTTTTTTTCGCGACGCGACCCGAGAAGAAATCCGACACGAAGTTCACCCAGGACGATCGTAGAGATTCCGATCCACTCGGCGGAATCCAGAAGCTCGATCACTCGGCGGTCACCACGTCGGAGGTGGCTATAAGCCGAGGTGTCGAGACAAAATCGGCTCATCGCCAGAGATCGTCGTCGATTTCCTCAAGACTGGCAACGTTCTCTTCGAACTCGCGATGTTCGTCGGCCGTCCAAGTTCCGGCGAAACGCGCAATACCGTTGGATCGCAAAGTCCCTACCCCAAGGCCTTGACTCAAAAGCTCGATCACGGTCTGGTTCAGCGAATTACGACGCCGGCTTTTCTCGCGGTCAAGCGCATCGGCGAGATCGTCAGGCACATTTCTGATCGTAAGGTTTTTCATTCAAGCCTCGCGCATTCATTCCATGTTGCCAATGACTGCACCGAAACGCAACGGCGGGAATCCCATT
This sequence comes from Thermoanaerobaculia bacterium, assembly GCA_049586115.1. Lineage (GTDB taxonomy): Bacteria > Acidobacteriota > Thermoanaerobaculia > Gp7-AA8 > Gp7-AA8 > JADGNZ01. The sequence goes on from JBAVBF010000510.1 coordinate 3,214, forward strand.
GTGTTCCCCAACCCCATCCACTACCCTCCCGCGGTCGTGCCGAACGTCTACACATTCAAGGACTTCGAGGGGAGCAGCCATCGGATTCTGATCGGGCTGATCCGCCGTTTTGCGCCTCGCGGCGGGACGCTGCTCGACCTCGGTGCGGCAGGCGGCGAGCTGGGCGCGGCCGTGCGCGAGCACTTCGATCGCACGATCGGGTTCGAGTACGACTCTGATCGCGTGGGACAGCTTCGCGGCCGCTTCGATCAGGTGGTGATCACCGATCTGGAAACGGTCAAGACACTACCGCGGAATGTGAACGCGATCGTCCTGGCCGACATCATCGAACACCTGCGCAACTCCACGAACCTGCTGCGGATGGTGCGGCAGTCGCTGGCGAACGACGGCGTCCTGTTCCTCTCCGTACCGAACATCGCCAACGTCACCGTTCGCCTCAGGTTGCTCTTCGGCGTCTTCGAATATCGCGAGCGCGGCATCCTCGACTTCACCCATCTTCGCTTTTTCACGATGCGCACGATCCGCCGCGAGGTCGAGAACGCCGGCTTTCGTATCATCGCCGTGCGCGGATCGTCGGTTCCGATCCGTCTGATCCTCGGCTGGATGCCCGACTTCTTGCTACGCATGGGCGAACGCGCGCTGACGTGGATCACGCGCATCTGGCGCGGGCTCTTCGCGTATCAGATCATCCTGGTGGCGACGCCGAAGTGATGCCGCGCATCGACGATAGACAGCGCGGCCAGCAGCAGTAACGCGATTCCCGAAACCGGCCACCAGCTGCGGCCGAGACGCTGCGTGAAGACGACGCGGTGATTGCCCGGCGGGATAGGGACGCCGGCGAACAGCACGTTGATTTGAACCGGCTCGACGACGCGACCATCGATGGTGACGCGTAATTCCGGCGCCAGTTTCTGCGATGACGCCAGCAGCGTCTTCGCAGGCGCGGAGACGTCGACGATCTGTTCGTCATCTTGGTACGAATGGAGCGTCACGACGGCATCGGAGGCTTCGACATTCAACGGACGCGGATCGGTGACGACCGCTTCGTCGGCGAAGTCGATGTTTTTCGTCGCCAGCAGTTCGTCGACCGTCATGCGCCGCACGCGCGTCACGGCATGGAACCGTGGCACTTCGGCGACGTTGCGGAAGATCCGGCCGTCGGGCAGATCGCGTTCGAAAATCAACGGCGTGGAGATGCGGTCGTAAAACAGCGGCGCGTCGCCGGCAATCTCCGTTGCGCCGGTCAGCATCCGCACGCGCATTCCGCTCGGTGCCAGTCGCAGAATCACCGTCTCGCCGAATCGCGCGTACGGCCGCAGCGGGATGTAGATCTTGCCCAGCGCGGTGATGTCAGCCGCCGCGAACGGACGCGCGTAGACGATGGATGTTCCCTTCGTCAGCGTGACGTCGAGGTGCGGCGCGCGGCCGAACGTGGCCTGCAGTTCGATCGGCACCTCGATCGCGTAAAACGGCTCCTCGTCGACGCGCACGTGACGCTGCATGACGCGGCCTGGTTCGAGCACCGCCGCGCCAATCTCCTTCACCGCCGGTTTCGTGTTCTTGAACACCGTCCACTTCATCACGTCGATCGATCGCTGCTCGATGAAGTAGCGGACGCCGAGCATCGAGACGAGCGGATCGTCGAAGTTGAACTTTAGGCTGTTGAAGTTGATGACCGTCGACGTGGTCAGCGCGGCGCTCGGATCGATCCGTTCCAGCAGCCGCCGGTAACTCCCCTCGGACGAAAAATGGCTGCGCACATCTTCGAGGCGATACAGCTCCGACGAATTCGGCCAGAGGTAATCGAAGAATGGCGCGATCCGAAACGGCTTCGGCTGCGCCTGCAGAAAGGTGACCGTCGCGCCGCTGGGCGGCGACGCCAGGCGCGGTTCGAGATACGGATAGAAGCGTCCGGCGAACACCGCCAGATCGCCGGCCGCGGCGATGGCGAGCACGATCGCGATACCCATTCGGAATCGGCCGCGCGACAGAAATGCAGCACCGGCGGCAGCGAGATATGCGACCGCGATCGGCAGCATCATCTCGATACGCGTCAGCGGCGAATACTTGAATCCGGGCAGACTGCCGACGATCTTCGCGATGACCGGCATCCCGAACATGGCCGCGAGCATGATCGCCAGCATCGCCAGCCAGAACCAGCGTGAGCGCGCGCGGCGGTTTGCGAGCGCAAAAAAAATCAGCGGCAGCGCGACGATGCCGGCGTAGACGGTGGCCTCGATGTAGTTGTTGAGATTTCCCAGCGCGCGGTCGCCGCGCCAATCGCGCAGCGCGACGTTGCCGAGGTGATCGGGATTCACGAAAAGGGCGAGGTGGTGCAGCGGAAAGACATGTTCCGCCGCCGAGCTCGCGCGCGTTTCGAGGTAGCCGCTGCGGCCGACGAGTTGCGCGAGAGGGATGAACGACGGCGCCGCGATCAGGATGCCGAGGAGGGTGGCGAGGGCCGTGACGATTGTTCTTCGCGGGAGTCGGGAGTCGGGGGTCCGGAGTCGGAGCGGAG
>JBAVBF010000511.1:0-1503 GCA_049586115.1 Thermoanaerobaculia bacterium
GTGCTGCATTACGCCTTGCGCCACCGAGTCCCGCCCGGCGTGTCTTCCAAAACGATCCCGCGGCTCACCAGCTCATCGCGAATCCGATCGCTCTCCGCGAAGTTGCGCGCTTTCCGCGCCGCGTTGCGTGCCTCGATCATCGCGTCGATCTCGGCGCTGCTCTCTTCCCGTTTCGGAAAAACATCCAGCACCGGATCGATTTTCATCAACGCCGCTTTCAGCCCCTCGGCATCACCCGCGAGGATGCGCCCTTCGTCGAAGGCGATGTTCGCTTCGCGGACGAGCGTGAAGAGCGCGCCGAGTGCGCCGGCAGTGTTGAGGTCGTCGTCCATCGCCGTTTCGAAGTCGGTGAGGAACTTGCCGATGAGTTGATCGGCAGCACCGTCGGAGTGCTTCGCATCATGCGCGGCCGAACGCGAGACTTCGTCGACGCGAAGGAGGAACGACTCGATCCGTGCCAGCGCGTTCTTTGCGTCGTCGAGCGACTGCGTGGTGAAGTTCAGCTTCGTGCGATAGGGGACCGACAGCAGCGCGTAGCGTAGCGCGAGCAGGTCGTAGCCCATGCTCTCGATCTCCGGCACCGTGTAGATGTTGCCGAGCGACTTCGACATTTTCTGTTGATCGATGTTGAGGTGCTCACCGTGAATCCAGTAGCGGACGAACGGCCTGCCGGTCGCGCCTTCGCTCTGCGCGATCTCGTTTTCGTGATGCGGAAAGATGAGATCGACCGCACCGGTGTGGATGTCGAAGCTCTCGCCGAGGAGGTCCATCGACATCGCGGAGCACTCGAGGTGCCATCCCGGACGCCCTTCGCCGATCGGCGTCATCCAGGCGGGCTCGTTGTCCTTCTTCGCTTTCCAGAGGACGAAGTCGCGCGCCGATTCCTTTTCGTACTCGTCTGATTCGATCCTGCTGTACTCGCTGGTCTCGTCGATCTCGACGCGCGAGAGTTTTCCGTAGCCTTCCAGCGTGGAGACTTTGAAGTAGGTCGAGCCGTCGGCGACGTACGTGTGGCCGCGTTCGTTGAGCTGCTGCACCAGCGCCACCATCTGCGGGATGTACTCGGTCGCGCGCGGATAGGCGTCGGCCTTGCGCACCCGCAGTTTCGCGAGCGATGCGTGAAACGACTCGATGTACGGCGCGGTGTAGGTCTGGAGATCCTGTCCCGCGGCGGCGGCGTTGCGGATGATCTTGTCCTCGACGTCGGTGACGTTCATGACCTGCTTCACCCGCAGGCCGCGCCACTCGAGATAGCGCCGCAACACGTCGCCCCACAGGAACGTGCGCATGTTGCCGATGTGGAGGTGGTTGTAGACGGTCGGCCCGCACGAGTACATGCGCACCTCTCCCGGGATGAGCGGCTCGAACGTCTCCTTCTCCCGCGTGAGCGTGTTGAACAGCTTGAGGTCGGACATGCGCGGGGGATAGTAATTCAGTGGGTCAGCGGATGAGTAGATTCGTGGGTTGGTAGGATGGGTCGCGCTGCGCGCCCACCTGTCATCC
>JBAVBF010000512.1:0-4322 GCA_049586115.1 Thermoanaerobaculia bacterium
CTTGCCGCCGAGCCGGCGGCGGTCCAGCCGGCGGGCCGCCGGCGCTACGTTCTGAGCGCCATCACATCCGGGAAGAATTCGTGGAAGAGGCGTTCGAGTTCGACGCGCGTTTCGGGATTTTCCAGGAACCGCACCGCTGGCGCGAGCTCCGGACGTCGCGACAGCCGATGCGAGATTCCGCCGAGGGCGCGGCGGATTCCTTCGACTGATCGATAGGACGAAAGCCAGCCGTCGTCGCGCATCCGCGGATAGACGATCCGCAGCCGCCCCGGAAGTTCGTCGATGTGCGGATCGATCGTGGCGTAGACGCGAGTCAGAAAATCATCCAGCGGCTCCGGCGCGTAGCGCGTGAAATCGATCGCCAGAAAGTGGTCGAAGAAGACGTCGGCGATCACGCGCGCGTAGTGACCGTGTTCGGCGATCAGCACGCGGCGGAATGCAGCGACCGAGGGATGCGAATCGGTGAAGGCATCGACGCGGCGGTGATGGCGGATTCCCTCCGCGATTCCGGGCGGCACGTCGTCGCCGATGCGCCCTTTTACGAAGTCGCCGGCCAGATTTCCGATCAGCGATTCGGCGGTCTGCTCCGCCAACAGCAGGTGCGCGAGGTAGTTCACCGCATTACGATACCGGCTATGCGCAAACTGATGACCGTTCTCCTGGCACTCATCGCGGCCGCGCCGCTTCTGGCTCAGAAGCCGACGATCGACGCCTCCGAATACGCGGCGCGCCGCGCGCGGCTGGCGAAGGAAATCGGGCCGAACGCGATCTTCGTTGCCTTCTCGCCGAAGCTGCAGATTCGCAGCGGCGATCAGGAGTGGCCGTTCCGGCAGAGCGACGATCTTCTTTACCTCACCGGCGTTGCCGAGGAAGACACGACGCTCGTGATGATTCCCGGCGATCCTGATTTCGCCGAGGTGCTTTTCGTCCGCGACCGCAATCCGCAACAGGAAGTGTGGACGGGACGGATTCCGCCGCGCGACGAGATCACGAAGATCAGCGGCGTCAAGCGCGTCGAGTCGGCGGGACGGTGGCGCGGCTTCGTCAACGCGGCGATTGCCGGCGGCGCGTGGACATCGCCCGAATCGACGGAGCGGATTCCGCCGCGCGCGATGCCGAATTTCTACGCGGCCATGACCGCCGGAAGCGCCGAGGTCTGGACCGTCAACGAAATGCGCAGCTTCGGACCGAATCCGCCGCTGACGGATGAGCAGGAGTTCGTAAAGGATCTGCGCGAGCGCTTCGCCTCACTTCGGTTTCGCGACGCACAGCCGTTGCTCACGACGATGCGCGAGGTGAAGAGTCCCGCCGAAATCGCACTCATTCAACGCGCCATCGACATCACCGAGGCGGCGCAGAAAGCGGCGATGAAACGGGTGTTGACGGCGACGAGCGAGAACCAGGTCGATGCCGTCGTCGACTTCACTTACAAAGACCTCGGCACCTGCTGCTGGGGCTTTCCATCGATCGTGGCTTCGGGCGCGAATGCGACGACGCTGCACTACATGGCCAACAACGCGCCGGTCGATCGCGCCGGCTTGTTCCTGACCGACCTCGGCGCGGAGTACGGCGGCTACTCTGCCGACGTCACGCGAACATATCCGGCCAGCGGCAGGTTCACCGCCGACCAGCGCGCAATTCACAACGCGGTTTATGAAGCGCAGGAAGCTGCCATCGCGGCGCTCAAGCCGGGCGGCCACTTCCGCGATGCCGACCATGCCGCGATCGCCGTCGTCGGCCGCGAACTGCTCCGCCTCGGCCTGATCACCAAGAACGAGCCGCGGCAGGTTTACATGTACTTTCGCCACGCGCCCGGGCATCACATCGGACTCGATACACATGATGTGACCGATCGCGATCGCAAGATCGAGCCGAACATGGTTTTCGCCGTCGAGCCGGGGATCTACGTGCGCAAGAACGACGTCGTGGCCAGTCCGGTCTATCTGAAGCTGACGAAAGAAGAGCAAGCCTCGATCGCGAAAACCCTCGATCGCTATGAAGGCATCGGCGTGCGTATCGAAGACAACGTGCAGATCACGGAGACCGGCGCGAAGCTGCTGTCATCCGGCTCGCCGCGGAAAGCGGAGGACATCGAGCGGTTCATGGCCTCCGCGAAGTAGCTTACGCGCTGCGCAGCACGAGCCGAAACGGATTCGGGCCGAAGGTGTTGTCCGGCCGCACGGTGAGGACGCGGACGGTATTCGGCTTGTTGCCGGCGTCGTCTCCCGGCGTGGCGCTGATGAAGCCGGAGGCGCCTTCCACGCCGGCGGTGAATCCGAATTCGCGCGCAGTGGCCAGCGGCAGCGTGACCAGGTACTCACCGGGAGTGATCGTCTCCACGGACGCCGGCGGGCTGGCTTGCGCGAGCCGCGCGCATCCGGCATCGTCGATTGCAAAGTTCCATTGCAGTTGGGCGAACATTTCCGTCATCTCACTTTCGTAGTGACTACGGACGCCGTACCGTTACAGATTGGTTCGGATATCCTTTGCGGTCTCGAATGAACGCGATCGAAAGCCGCTCGCTGCGCAAGGTCTATCCGGCTCCGGCGATCAAAAAACGCCGTGGCGTGCCTGCGCCTCCGACTCCGCCGTCCGGCGGCATCGTGGCCATTGATTCGCTCGACCTCGCGGTGACTGACGGCGAATTTTTCGGCGTGCTCGGTCCGAATGGCGCGGGGAAGACGACGCTCATCGGCATCCTCACCACGCGCGTCCGCATCACCTCGGGCGAAGCAATGGTCGCTGGCGCGAACGTCAACACCGAGCCTGCCGCGGTGCGGAGGCGAATCGGTGTCGTGCCGCAGCGGCCGAATCCCGATCGCAGCCTCAGCGTCATCGAGAACCTCGTCTTCCACGCCACCTACTTCGGGATCGCACGCGCGGAAGCGGCGCGCCGCGGAACGGAGCTGCTGGAACGGTTGGGCATCGCCGACAAGATGAATGCGAAGGTCGATCAACTCTCCGGCGGGCAACAGCAGCGGCTGATGATCGCCCGCGCATTGACGCACGATCCGCGCGTGATTTTTCTCGACGAGCCGACGGTAGGTCTTGATCCGCAGGCGCGGCTGGCGCTGTGGGAAATTCTGCGCGAGCTGCACGAGCAGGGGAGGACGATCGTGATGTCGACGCACTACATGGAGGAAGCCGATCAGCTCTGCGACCGGCTGGCCATCATCGATCAGGGCAAACTGCTGGCGCTCGACACACCCGCTGCGCTGAAAGCAAAAGCTCCGGGCGACACGCTCGTCGAAGTCACGTTCGACGGCGATGCGACGGTGGCGGCCGATGCGGCGCGATCGATCGAAGGCGTCTCGAATGCCGAGGCGCGCGGACCGCTGCTGCGCGTGTTCAGCAAGCGGGGCGGGGAGTTGATCCCGGCGCTCATCAACGCCGGCGAAGCGCACGGCAGGATCGTGCGTGACATCCACCTTTCGCGTCCCAGTCTGGAGACGCTCTTCATTTCGCTGACGGGGAGGAAACTGACATGAACGCCGATTCACTCACTCCCGTCGCGCCGTGGCGTGTCTTCGTGGCCATCCTGTTGCGCGACCTCACCGTCGCCCGGCGCGAGCTGCCGTACTTTCTCGTGCGCACGGCGCTGCAGCCGATCCTCTTCGTCATCGTTTTCGGATTTCTGCTGCCGAAGATGGGGATGATTCCTCCCGGCTACTCGACGACGATGCTGCCCGGCGTCGTCGCGTTGAGCCTGACTCTGTCGGCGATTCAGTCGGTGGCGCTGCCGATGATGCAGGACTTCGGCTTCACGAAAGAGATCGAAGACCGGCTGCTGTCGCCAGTGCCGATCACCTTCATCGCTATCGAGAAAGTCGTCGCCGGCCTTTTGCAGGGCATCGTGGCGGCGTTGTTCGTCCTGCCCGTGGCGCGGCTGATTATGGGACCGATTCCCGGACTCAGCTTTCACAACGCGCCGCTGCTTCTCGTCGTCACAGCCCTCGGCGGTGCGGCGTTTTCTGCCGGTGGCCTCTACCTCGGCACCGGCATCGCGCCGCAGCAGATCGGACTGATGTTCAGCGTCATCGTGGCGCCGATGATCATGTTCGGTTGCACGTATTACCCGTGGGCAGGACTCAGCCACGTGCCGGTGATGAAGTGGCTGGTGCTGATCAATCCACTCGTCTACGTGTCGGAAGGGATGAGGGCCGCGCTGACACCCGGTGTGCCGCACATGCCGGTACCGTTGATCCTCGGCGCGCTGGTGATCCTCACGGCGCTGTTCATGTTCATGGGCCTGAAGGCGTTCGACAAACGGGCCATGAGCTGAGGCCGCTGTCATCCTGAGCCGCCGGAGTTGCGTAGGCGAA
>JBAVBF010000513.1:0-2834 GCA_049586115.1 Thermoanaerobaculia bacterium
CGCCTGGAGCGCGGCCTGCTCGACCGGCGAGGAGCCGTACACGCTGGCGATGGTGCTGGCCTCGCACTTCCCGGCGGCGGACGGCTGGTCGGTGGAGATTCTCGCGTCCGATCTCTCCACGCGCGTGCTCGCCGCCGCACGAGACGGTGTGTGGCCGGTCGAGCGCAGCAACGACATTCCGGAGCGGCTGCGCAAGGCGTACATGCTGCGCGGCGTTCGCAGCGAAGAGGGCCGCATGCGCGCGCATCCGTCGCTGCAATCGATGATCACGTTCCGCCGCATCAACCTCAACGACGCCGACTACGGAATCCGCGAGACCTTCGATCTCCTCTTCTGCCGCAACGTGCTGATCTACTTCAACCGCGAATCGAAAAAACGCGTGATCCAGCGCCTGGTGCGGCATCTTTCGGGATCAGGCCTGCTTTTTCTCGGCCACTCCGAGAGCCTTGCCGCCAGCTCGTTCGGGATGGAGCACGCCGGTCCGATGGTCTATCGCCGCGCCGGCAGCTAGCGCATGCACAAACGTCCGCTTCGCCTGCTCGTCGTCGACGATTCGGCCGTCATGCGCCAGGCCATGATCGCCATCTGCCGCCGCGCGCCGGACATCGAAGTACGCGTTGCCGCCGATCCGCTCATCGCGCAGCGAAGATGCGCGAGTCGCGGCCCGACGTGATGCTGCTCGACATCGAGATGCCGCGCATGGACGGCCTGACGTTTCTTCGCAAGTTGATGGCCGACGATCCGCTGCCGGTGGTGATCTGCTCGGCGCTGGCGGGACGCGGAACGGAGACGGCGCTGCGCGCGCTGGAAGAGGGCGCGGTGGAGATCGTGGCCAAGCCGCGCATCGCGCTCTACGACTTTCTGAACGAGTCGACGGAGATGTTCATCGACGTCATCCGCGCGGCCGCGCACGCGCGAACGCGGATCGAGAAACGGAATTCGCCGGACGTCATCCTGCCGCCCGCGCGTCCGACCTTGATGCGGACGACGCGCAAGGTCATCGCCGTTGGCGCGAGCACCGGCGGCACCGAGGCGCTGCGCGAAATCCTGGAGGCGATGCCGGTCGATGCGTCGGGGATGGTGATCGTGCAGCACATGCCGGAAGTCTTCACCGCCGCGTTTGCGCAGCGGCTGAATCAAACCTGCCGTGTTTCCGTGAAAGAAGCAGCGGAAGGCGACCGCATCATCGACGGCCGCGCGCTGATCGCTCCCGGCAACCGGCACGTGCTGGTCGTCCGCGATGGAGCTGAATACCGCGTCCGCCTCAACGACGGTCCACTCGTTTCGCGGCACAAGCCGAGCGTCGATGTTCTCTTTCGCTCGGTCGCGCAGTCCGCCGGCCCGAACGCGGTCGGCGTAATCCTCACCGGCATGGGCAACGACGGCGCCAGCGGCCTGCACGAAATGCACGCCGCCGGCGCCGCCACGATCGCGCAGGACGAAGCCACCTGCGCCGTCTTCGGCATGCCGCGCGAAGCGATTGCACGGGGCGGAGTGCAGTCGATCCATTCACTCGGCAACATCGCGGCGGCGATTCTGGCAGCGAGCTACTCTTCGCCGTCCAGCGGCTGACTCATCCGAAACACATGTCCATCCGGATGCCGCACGTGCATCTCGCGCACGCCCCACGGCTCGTCGGTCGGCGGCCAGGTGACCTCGATGCCTTGTTCGATGCAGTGGCGATGGATGGCGTCTACGTCTTCGACCCAGACCGACATCCATACGCCCTTGTCGTCCGCGGCCTCTTCGCCGAAGGTCGTCGGAATGTCACTCTTGCCGCGTCCGCCCTGGCCATCCTGACAAAGGAAAATCTCGCACACTCCCGAACAGACGCCGCCGAAGGTCGGCGGATCGCCCCAATCCCACCCTTTCTTCCATCCGAGGCGTTCGAACCATTCGAAGCTCTCGACGAGGTTGGAGACGTTCAGGATGGGTGTGATTTTGTGAGCGAGCATGGCAGTCATCCTTTCAGTAATTTTTCGACGCGCGCGGCCAGCCGCGGATCGCCGGTCATTTCCGCGACCGACGCGAACGACGGCGACGGTTTCCGCCAGCGCAGTTCATCGACGTCATCAAACAACGGCGCGTTCGTACGCAGCGTCGCCAGATCTTTGAAGAGTAGCGCGAGCTCACGTTTTTCGCCGAGGACGTTGTCGGGGAAGTCTTCGATGGCGCCGTGGCGCGCGATGAGCGTGGCGGCCGTCTTCGCGCCGATGCGCGGAATGCCGGGATAGCCGTCGGCCGCATCGCCTACGAGCGCGAGGTAATCCGGAATGCGCGCCGGCGCCACACCGAACTTCGCGCGAACGCCGGCATCGTCGCGAATCTGTCCGGACTTGCGATCGACCTGGACGACTCGATCGTCAACTACGCACTGCGCGAGATCTTTGTCCGGCGTCCAGATGCAGACCTTCTCGACGTTTGAATCGGCGGCAGCAAGGAAGGCCGCGGACGCAAGCGCATCATCCGCTTCCAATTCGACCATCGGCCACGTCGCGACGCCCATCGCCACGAGCGCCTCTTCGAGCGGATGAAACTGCCGCCACAACGCACGATCAATCCCCGCGCCGGTCTTGTAACCGGGCCACAAATCGTTGCGAAACGACTCGATGACGTGATCCGTCGCCACGCCGATATGCGTCGCTCCACCTTCGATCATCTGCACGACGGTCCCGAGCACGCCGGCCACGGCGCCAAACGGCGGATCATCCTCGCGAAAACGGCGGATGCCGAAGAAGTGCCGGAACAGTTCGTAGGTGCCGTCGATGAGGTGGACGATCATGCGGCGCGAACTCTACTCAAAAAAGCTTCACGCGGAGACGCGGGGACGCGGA
>JBAVBF010000514.1:0-7434 GCA_049586115.1 Thermoanaerobaculia bacterium
CGGAAGGGCTGCGGATAACCTTGACGCGCCGAGAGACTGGCGCCGAGGTTGACGTCCCACGGCATGATGTACGCGCCCGTGAGGTTGAGGTTCCATTTCGCGCTGATGAAGTCATTACCGAAGGCGCCGGAGCCGGCCGACTGCGGCGCGACCTGCCCGCCCGGGCAACGGCCCGGACCGCCGGAAACAACGGTCGATGCGGGAAGCGCACCGGTCGGGTTCGCGAAAGCGTTCGCGCCGCAAGACTCGGTGTAGTTGTTGTACGTGAGGTTTCCGCGGAACATCCACTTATGCGACATCCGCTTCGTCGCCGTCAGTTCGAATCCGCTGTACTTCTGAGAATAGTCGGCGCGATTGGTGAGCACGCGGTAAACCGGAACCGGAACGCCGGGTTTGAGCTGGTAGAGCGCTACACCGCTGGTCGTGTTGAAGCGCGCGATTTCCGTACCGTTGCAAACCTGCGCTGCGCCAACGCCGGTGATCGAACCGTTCTTGGTCGGGTCGCCAGCGATTGGAGCGCACTGCACGAAGGTGCCGCCAGCAGTTCTGCCGGCGAGGACGTAGTCGTTCGATGTGTAGTAGTCGCCTGCTCCCGCTGTCTTTTCGAAGCGCGTGGTGAAGAGATTGTTGTACTTGCGGTAGGTGTAGTTCAGGCCGACCGAGAAGTCGCTCATCATTTCGCGCTCGCCGCCGACGATGATTTCGTCGGTGGTCGGCACCTTCATGCCGTAGTCGACGCGGCGCGTCAATGCGATCGCCGATGGGTTGGCAGGATTGACGCCGGCGAAGTTGTTGATTTTCTGCAGCTCGTTGCGCTGGATCACGTGGTCGCCATTGGTATCGACGCCGAGGAAGTAGAAGTACGAACCGGCCAGAGGATTCGCACCGGAAACGGCGGAGCCGATCTGGCTGGCGTAGCGGTTGTAGCCGGCCCGGATCAGTGTCCGTTTGTCGGAGCCGAGGCTGTACGTCATGCCGATGCGCGGGCTGACGCTGTTCCACTTCAGCGGCTTCGGATCGCCCGCGTAGGTGACGGCCGGAAGCGAAGCAGTCAGAGTGCCGCCGGTGCAGGACGACGCGATCGTCGTCGAACACGGCAGGGTAAGCGGTGTGGACAGGATCGGATTCGCGCCAATCACGAGCCCTGTATTCGACGATTGCTGGCGGTCCCAGCGCAAGCCGCCCTGAAGGGTCAGATTCCCCATCAGGATGGTGTCGCCGACATAGAAGTCGTTGTATTTCTCGGAGTAGGCAAGGTGAATGTCGCGGCCGACCGTGGCGATGCCGCAGTTTGCCGGCAGACCCTGAGCGGTACACGTCGCGGAAACACCCGAGTAATCCCACCATCCGTGCGCCGGACCGGGATAGACGGACGTTGAATCGACCGGCGTGTTGCGATAGCCAAAACCGAACTTCAGCTCGTGGTTCATCTTGCCGATGTCGAGGAACTTGGAGCCGTCCAGGCGTTCCTGCTTCTGCGGACGGCCGGTGACGTAGGTGTAGAAGTTGTCGTGGTTGACGCCCGAGGCATCGCGCCAGCGCGACGGAGCGCTTTCGCCCTGGCCGCCGTTGCCGTTGAGGCTGAACCCGCCCGTGATCTTCGACCACATGCCGGTGAGGTAGAGGCTCGATCCGACGATCTGCGTGTCTTCGAATTTGTAGACGGTGGTCGGGCCGATCTGACGCCAGGCCGTCTCGAACGGACGGGTCGGCGAGAGGTTGCGCGCGTTGCGCACCTTGTCGCCCCAGGTGTAGAAGCCGACCGCGCTGTTGCTGGCGACGATCTGCGCGTTCAACTTCGCGTTTTTGTCGCGAAGGACGATGTTGTCGAACAGGCCGAGGGTCGGAATCGGCTGGCCCGCCGCATTGAAGTTGATGGTGTTCGAGGCCTGAACGGAGATCTTGTCATCGCCGCGGGCGCCCCAGAACCAGAGGTGATCCTTCCAGATCGGGCCGCCGGCTTCGACGCCGTAGTCGCGGACGAAATTCACCTTGTTCGTGGCGTCGAGGTAGTACGTCGCCTCGCCCGGAACCTTCGCCGCAGCCTGCAGGCTGCCGGGGGTGTAGTAATAACGTCCCGAGCCGCGAATGTCGTTCGTGCCGCGCTTGGTGACCATGTTCAGCTGCACGCCCGGCGTCTCGATGCGCGGGTCGGAGCCGCCGGTCGTGGCCTGCATCTCTTCGAACGAATCGAAGTCGAAGTAGAGCGGCGACGAGCCGGTCGCGCCCATGTCGGTGATGTTCACACCATCGACGTTCCAGGTGTTGTCGCGTGAGAGCGCGCCCTTGGCGTAGTAAACGGACTGCTGGCCGCTCTGGCTGCCGCCGACGTTGATGCGGTCGACGTTGACGGCGGGAACGGACTGCAGCACGGTCCACGGGTCGCGCGAGGTCGGAATCTTTTCCATCTCGATCTTCGAGACGTTCGTTCCGGTACCTGCTTTGCGGACGTCAAGGAGCGGCGACTCGGCCGTGACCGTGATCGACTCCGCCATCGAGGCGTTGAGCGTCATAGTGATGTCGGCGTTCTGGCCTACGCTCACCGTGAGCCCGGCGCGCGTGGCCGTTCCAAATCCCGAGAGCTCTGCCTTGACCGTGTAACTGCCGGGCGAGAGGTTCGGAAAACGGAATGAGCCCGCCGCATCGGTGACGGCGGTCTGCGGAGCACCGACGCCGGTCAGAGTGACCGTTACTCCCGGAAGGACGCTTCCATCTTTCGCCTGAGTCCTGCCGTAGATGTTGCCGGTCTGGAGTTGTGCGAAGGCGCTGACAGCCATCAGCGAGATGCACAGAGTGGCGACGATCGCCAGGATCCTCGAATTGGGGCACCGTTTCATAGCGGCTCCTTTCTCAAATTGGACCTGTTGGGGACGTTGCTGATGTGCAGATCGCGGCCCTAATGCCGTGGCCTGACAAAGCTGAGCCTGTTCAAAGAGTTACACGTCGGGATAGCATCCAGCCGCCGCCGGTGAACTCAAATTCGCCGTCAGTTGCCGTCTGTTTCCTGAATCGGATTGGGAACGATTGCCGCGCAGTCTAGCAAACTTTTGGCGACAAAATGACAATCGCCGCGAATTTCTTCGCGGCGTTTGAGGCCTGCCTTCCGGCTGCCTACGAGGTTAGCTGTCGGATTCGGACTGGAAGCCCTACCAGCTTCTGGCTGGATTCACCCCGGACGGTGGCAAGCCGTCGCTCAATTGGTTCCCCCGTTCCTCGGCGCCGAGGATTAGGCCGGCAAGCCGCCACGCGTAGGCGGCACGGGGGAGTGTACGAGTTCGCGCGAAGATGTCAATCGAGCGCGAGCGTTGACGCCTCCAAACGACGAACGCCGCGAGCAATCGCGGCGTTCGTGTTGATGGAGACTTGAAATCGTTACTTCACAGGAGCCGCAGGCCCCCCTTTCGCGAAGTCGCCGGCTTTGACGATGGTGATCCTGGCCGGATCGATCCACTTGCGGAGAGCGGCGTTCACCTCGTCCAACGTCAGGGCGGCCACTTTCTGTTCGAACTGCGCGTCCCACTGCATCGTACGATGGGCAAACAGCTCGGTGGCGAGCGAGCGGGCAAGCGCGGCGTCCTGCGCGCGCTGAACTTTTCGCGACTCCAGGAAACCCTTCTTGGCCTCGTCGACCTCCTGCTGCGTGAAGCCGTCATTGAGGGCCCGCGCGATCTCCTCACGGAAGGCTGTCTCCAGCTTGCCAGCGTTCTGCGGCGCGTAGATCGCGAACGTCGTGAAGGTGCCGGACTTGTCGAACGAGCTGACGTTCATGAACGTGCCGACGCCGTAGCTGAGCCCTTCCTTCTGACGGATACGGCTGCCGAGGCGGGAGTAGAGACCGCCGCCGCCAAGGATTGAGTTGGCGATGACGAGAGCGGGATAACCCGGATCGTCGTCGCGAATGCCGAGATTGAGGCCGGCCAGGAAGAGGGCATTGGCCTTGTCCGGCGTCTCGAGCGACTGATTGACAGGCGCGATGTCCTGATAGACGCGCGGGACGCGGGTGAATCCTGCGCCGCTCTTCCAGTTTCCGAAAAGCTGCCCGGCCTGCGCCGCCAACGCCTTCGCGTCGAAGTCACCGACGACGGCGAGCTCGCCCGTCGAGGCTCCCACGAACGATTTGTAGAAGCTCCTGACGTTCTCCAGCGTCAGCGCGTTGACGGAAGCGATGTCCTCCTCGGTCGTGCTGACGTACCGGACATCGCCCTTCGGGTAGTCATTCATGTGGCGGCCGAACGCGGTCTGCGCAACCGCCTGTGGATCGGTGCGCTGCTCCTCCACTCTCGCCAGCATCTCCTGCTTCCAGGTATCGAGCTCGCTCTGCGGGAACGACGGCGATTCGAGCACCTCGGCAATCAGATCCATGACTGCAGGAAGGTTGTCGTGCGTGGTCTCGACGTTGATGCTCACGGACGTCGGCGCCGCCTGCACGTTGATGCGCGCCTTGAGACGGTCGAATTCGTCCTTCAGTTGCTGGCGCGTGTGCTTGGTCGTACCGCGCTGCAGCATCTCACCCATTGCCTCGGCGGTGTCGCCGAGGTTCATGAGCGACTTTTCGTCACCGAACCGGATCGTGAGATTGGCCACCACGGAGTTGCCCCGCGTCTTCTTGGGGAGAA
Organism: Thermoanaerobaculia bacterium; assembly: GCA_049586115.1. Lineage (GTDB taxonomy): Bacteria > Acidobacteriota > Thermoanaerobaculia > Gp7-AA8 > Gp7-AA8 > JADGNZ01. Next base: position 4,617 of record JBAVBF010000514.1, read on the forward strand.
GGGCGAGTTGGAGTCCCGAGGGGAGCACAGAGCGCGTCGTGCGCGACTCGATGTTGGTCGGCGACGCATCGAACGCCTCACCAGCGGCGACCGGCGCGTCTCCTTTGTAGTTGTCGACGAGCGAAGCGATGGAAGGCGTCGGCGGAATCTGCGTGCGGTCCGGTTTCGGATCGGGGATGAACTCGCCAACGGTGCGGTTGGACGGTTTCAGATACGCGGACGCGACGCGCTGCACGTCTTCGGGAGTGACTTTGCGCAGGTTGTCGCGGTTGATGAAGAAGAGGCGCCAGTCGCCGGCGCCGATCAACTCGCTCATGGCCAGGCCGACGCGGTCCGGCGCGTTGAGAGCGAGCTCGATGTTCTTGAGCAGCGCCGTTTTGGCACGGTCGACTTCTTCCTTCGACACGGGCGACGTCTTCAGCGTGTCGATGGTGGCCGCCATCGTGTCGCGCGCGGCATCGAGCGACTGCTCCTGCCGCACCGAGGACTGGAAAGCCAGGAACGCTGGATCGTGCATCTCCAACAGATCGCTGCCTACGTCCGTCGCTTTCTTCGTCTCGACCAGCGCTTTGTAGAGTCTTCCGGAGGGGGTATCGGCGAGGATGCGGGCCAACACCTGCACGGCCGCGTAGTCAGGATGGGCGGTGGCGGGGACGTGATAAAGCATGCAGACGGACTGCACGTCGCCCACGCGGCGGAGGATGACCGAACGCTCGCCATCCTGAACCGGCTCCACGGTGTACGTCGGTTGCAGTTTGCGCGTCGGACGCGGGATCGATCCGAACGCCGCATTCACCTGGGCCAGCGCCTTCGGTTCATCGAACTTGCCGGCGATGAGCAGCACGGCGTTGTCCGGCTGGTAGTAGTTCCGATAGAAGGCCTGCAGCCGGTCGATGGGAACGCGCTCGATGTCTTCGCGCGAACCGATGGTGGAGTGGCCGTAGTTGTGCCAGAGGTACGCGGTGGAGAGGACGCGCTCCTCGAGGATGTTGGCCGGGTCGTTCTCCCCCGCCTCGAACTCATTGCGGACGACGGTCATCTCCGAGTCGAGATCCTTCTGGGCGATGAAGGAGTGGAGCATGCGATCCGCCTCGAGTCCGAGCGCGAACTTGAGGTTCTCTTCATTGGCCGGCAGCACTTCGAAGTAGTTGGTGCGGTCGAACCACGTGGAGGCGTTGTAGTTCGCGCCATGCGCTTTCATCTCCTGCGGGATGACCTTGTGCGACGGCGTCCCCTTGAACATGAGGTGTTCGAGCAAATGCGCCATGCCCGTCTCGCCGTATCCCTCGTGGCGCGAACCGACGGTGTACGTGAGATTGACGGTGACCGTAGCTTTGGTCGCATCGGGGAAGAGCAGAACGCGAAGCCCGTTCGAGAGCCGGTACTCCGTGATGCCTTCGACGGAGGTGACCTTCACCGGCGCAGACGTTTTTACGGGCGCCTTTTTCTCGCCGTACGACGCAACGGCCGCGAACAACATAATCGGAAGCAGCATCGCTCGATAGTTTCTCGTCATGAGTTCTCCCTGTTTGCTTTGATCGCGATCGACAGACAGAGGCGGCGAACAGCCGGAGATCGCGTGCAGCCCCGTACGATAACGCGGGAGAAAGGTTGCGGCGGGCGCTTCACTTCGTGAAGAGCTTCCCGCCAATCCACGCGCACGGATCGCCACGACGACGAGCAGCAACGGATACCAATGCGGCCCAAACGCCGGCCCCCGATTGCAAGTCACGCCGGCCGCATGCGCCTCGACCGCTTCCCATAACGTCTGCGATCGTGCTTCCCGCGACGCGCGGCCTCATGACGCAACCTTGCATCGAGATCATCGGGAAGCTTGACTATTGTGCGCCGCATGATCTGCCAGCATAGCGGAGCAGTTGCGAACCTCAACGACGCTAAACCCTTCGACACGAGTCGCTAAAGTTTTCGCCACATCGCGTGGCGTCCGCGCCTTGCCACTTGAACTTTTCCCTCCGCGCGAAGGTCGTCTAAAACGCGCTTCAGCGTCCGCTCGCTGATCTCGGGGCAGACGCTCGCAAGCTCTGACTTCGAGAAAACCGCCGGCATCATCTGAATCCCCAACTTCACGCGGTCTGCTTTCGACGGCAACTCACCGCCGCCGAGTTTCTGATCCAGTTGCGTGTACGCGGCGAAGGTGATTCCGAGAAAGTACTCCCACCACGGCGTCAGCGAGTGTTTTCCTTCGTGCCAGTGCTCGGACGACGCGCGAAGGCTTTCGTAATACGACGGCTTTGTTTTCTCGATGAGACGTTCGACGCCGACGTACCGCGCGACGTTGAACCCGGCTTGATAGAAGAGGAGCGTCGTCAGAAGCCGGGCGAGCCGGCCGTTCCCATCGAGGAACGGGTGAATGCAAAGAAAATCGAGGATGAACGCGGCACTCGTCAGGAGAGGATCAGCAACATGGCTCGCAATCGCCTCAGCCAAGTCGCTACAGAGCTCCTGAACCGCGGCAGGCGTCGCGAAGGCTGACACCGGCTGAAACACCACCTCTTTTTCACCTTCGGGCGTGGTCGCTTCGATGCGGTTCTCAACCGGCTTCCACACGCCTGCGCGCGCGTCGGTGTACTTGAACATGTCCCGGTGCAGTTGAAGGATGATGTTCGGCGTGACGGAGATGTAAGCGTGCGATGTGTGAATCTGGCCGAGGACATCACGGTATCCCGCGATCTCGGCTTCCGAACGATTCGATGGTGCGGCGCCTTTGCCGACGATCGCCCGAACGCGTTCGGGCGAAGCGACGACGCCTTCGATCCGGTTTGATGATTCCGTGCTCTCGATCGTCGCGTTGCTCTGA
>JBAVBF010000515.1:0-2959 GCA_049586115.1 Thermoanaerobaculia bacterium
CCGGCTTCGCGAGGACGTCCTCGCCGGCCGCGACGAATGGGGTCTGCGTTTCGCCAACGCGAATCCGGAGTCGTACCGCGTCGTTTTTGACCGCGCGAAAGGAGAACTGATTCGCGCCGAGCGGAGCGCGCGCATCGACACATCCGACCTGCAGAAGATTTTCTTCGACGTCTCCGTCTCGGCAGTCGTAACGCGCGGCGACGGCTGGGCGGAACTGGCGATTTATCCCGGCACGTCGACACGCGCCACACGTCCGCAAAGAGACGATGCGGAAAAGAAACTGCGCGCGTATTCGGAACGCGCCGTCCGCTACTTCGCCGCGATGCGGACGATGTATGACTACATGAACGAGCATCCGCCGCGCGCAAAGGAGATTTTCGCGGGGCTGTTCCGCGACGAAGACGACGCGCAGCAGCCGCTGCTCACCACCGAGGAGCGCGACCTCGTCATCGTCCTGCGAACGGCACTGAATGCGCTGACCGGCGATGACGATACGGAGCAGCTCGAAGCGGAGGCGGACCTCGCCTACAACCCGCTGCCTGCCCGCATCGTCGTCCACGTTCCCGGCGAGCCGCTCGCGGTCGAAGGGTTCGCGATCGGCAAGGATCGCGACCTGATCGCCGAGCCTCCGTCGCTGCTCGAAGCGGTGGCGTCGCTCGAAGGGCGCTGGGTCACTCCCGATCCGCTGGCCTTCGCCACGCGGCCCGATGCTGGCAGCGATCCAGCCAGCGAAGCGGCCCTCATCGCCGCCATGCCGCGACGCGCATCAGCCGTCGTCGGCGCGATCGAAGTGAGCGATGCGATCGTCCAGAAGCTGCGTCCCGCGCCGCGGTATCGCGTGCGGTGGATCGTAAGAAGAGTGAAGGGTGAAGAGTGAAGAGTGAACTGTCATCCTGAGCCGCCGGAGGCGTTGGAGCGCCGAAGCGCGTAACGCCGGAGGACGGTCGAAGGACCCCCTGATTCTCGCCTCGTGAAAACCGCCGCCCAACCGGGTTACCAGCTGGGGGTCCTTCGACCGTCCTACGCTCCTCCGGCTTCGCCTATACAGCTCCGGCGGCTCAGGATGACAGTCACTAAACGTCCTTCATCATCACCACAGCCGCTTCGCCGTCGGGGTAGTAGCCGTTGCGGATGTACTCCGCTTCGAAGCCGAGGAAGGCGTAGAACTTTTGCGCTTCGTCGTTGGAACTGCGGACTTCCAGCCACATCGACGTGACGGCGTGTTCGGCCGCGAAGCCGAGGCAGCGTTGCATCATCGTCAGGGCGATACCGTGGCGGCGCAGATTCGCATCGACCGCAATCTTGTTGACGTGCATCTCATCCGCGAACCACGTCGCGAAGAGATAGCCGACCACCACGCCATCGCGCCGCGCCACGAGGTTGTAGCGGCCGTCGTTCGTGAGCTCGCTCTCGAAAAATTCGCGGCGCCATGGCGAAGGGAAGCAGCGCACCTCGAGCGCGTGCACGTCGCGCAAGTCGGCGGAAACCGCCCGCTCGATGGTCAGCCCTTCGATGCTCATTTCTGCTGGAGTTTGACCTCGGCTTCCGCAAGCCGGACGTAGATCGGCGTGATGTCGCGATAGCGCTCGCCGTCACCGCGCAGTTCGATCGCGCGCGCGCGGCGGGCGCAGGCGATGGCGACGTTGTCGTGCTGCAACACGTCGGCGACGCGGATGACGTGATCGAGCGCGTCGACCTCGTCCCGCTTCGCCAGATGCGGCGCGATGACTTCGCGGGCGTCCTCGAACACGGAAACATAAAACTCGCCGCGGCCGGCATCGTCGACGATCGATGCACGTCCGTTCGCCGGAGCGATCGCTTCGTGCGTCGACATTGCGCAAACCGGTTTGCCCAGGGCCAGTGCGAGACCTTGCATCGTCGCGAGTCCGATCCGGACGCCGGTAAACGAGCCGGGACCGCGTGTGACGGCAAAGAGATCGACCGAGGTTCGCCCGATCGCCGCTTCCGTCAACAGCCAGTCGATGGCGGGAAGCAGCTTTTCATTGCGCGACGATCGCCCTTCCAATGCGACTGCGCCGAGGAGCGCGTCGTCGAGCAGCAGGGCAACGGAAAGGAGGGGTAACGACGTGTCAGCGGCGAGGATGAGCATCCGGAATCACGAGGCGGCCGCGGCCGGCATGCCGATGTCGATCAGCTCCATGCCGATCTCCTTCGCCACTTCGCGCGAACGTTCGTCGCGATAAAACTCGCCGTAGAAGATGCGGCGAATGCCGGCGTTCGCGATCAATTTGAAACAGTTCCAGCATGGCGAGGCGGTGGTGTAAAGCTCGCCGCCATCGATCGCGATCCCATTCTTGGCCGCCTGCAGAATCGCGTTGGCCTCGGCATGCACCGTCGTGACGCAGTGGCCGTCCTCCATCACGCATCCGGCATCTTCACAATGCGGCAAGCCGCGCAGCGAACCGTTGTAGCCAGTCGAGAGGACGGTGCGATCGCGCACGATCACCGCGCCGACGTGTTTGCGCTGGCAGGTCGAGCGCGTCGCCGCCTGCTGCGCAATGCCCATGAAGTATTCGTTCCAACCGGCACGCATGTCCCGGATTCTACATGCGCACGAAACCTGCACCAACGGCGATGCGTGGCCTCCCGGGCGAAGGTGTTGATCGTTGAGGACAACTCCGACGTCCGGAGGTTGTACGCGATCGGTTTGAATCAGCGCGGCTACGAGGTCAAGCTCGCCGCGAACGGCGCGGAGGCGGTGGAACGGATTTCGACCGAGAAGCCGGATGTGGTGCTGCTCGACTGGCTCATGCCGCTGATGGACGGCGGCGAAGTCCTCAGCAAACTCAGCGAAAACGGCAACCGCAGCGTGCCTGTGATCGTCATCAGCGGACAACCAGCGCCCGACGAGCTCGATCCGCGCATCCGCTGCTGGCTGACGAAGCCAGTATCGATTGATGAGCTGGTGACGGAGATTCAACGGCCCGCGGTGTCATCC
>JBAVBF010000516.1:0-3212 GCA_049586115.1 Thermoanaerobaculia bacterium
GCGTCTCTTCTTTGATTTCGTGGTATTGCAGGCTCAGGCTTTCGCCGCGATGGATGTGCAGGATCTTGCCGACGTAGCGATCGGTCTTCGCGAAAATCAGCTCGTAACCCCACGGCTTCGGCACGCGTTTGACCGGCAGATTCGCGAATCGCTCATCGGTCATAGCGTTTTGTTGACCAGTCCCTCGGGGAAACGCATCGCCACGCTCTCGATGATGAACTCCTCGATCTCCTGCGCCGTCTTTTTCGTCAGCGCGACCTCGGCGATGCGCTTGCAGTCTTTGTAGCGCACCGATCGCACGACGTTCTTGATCACCGGGATCGACGACGGATTCATCGAGAAAACTTCCAGCCCGAGCCCGAGCAGGACGACGGCGAAAAGCGGGTCGGCTGCCATTTCGCCGCAGAGCGACACCGGGATGTTCGCCTTGTGGCCGGCGTCGATCACCATCTTCAGCAACCGCAACAACGCGGGATGCAGCGGCTCGTAGAGATAGCTGACATTTTCATTTGAGCGATCGATGGCGAGTGAGTACTGAATGAGATCGTTCGTGCCGATCGCGAAGAAATCAGCCTCGGTAGCGAGGATGTCCGCGATGATCGCCGCGGACGGCACCTCGATCATGATGCCGATCGGGACCTCGGGATTGTTCGCGATTCCCTCGGCATCGAGTTCCGCGCGAAGCTCGCGCACGAGCGTCTTCACCTGCCGCAACTCCTGCACGCTGGTGACGACCGGAAACATGATCTTGATCTTGCCGAATGCCGAGGCGCGGAGCAGCGCGCGCAACTGCGTGCGGAACATGTCGCGGTGTTTCATGCACAGCCGCAGACCGCGCAGCCCGAGGACGGGATTGTTTTCCTTGCTGCCGATCACTTCCTTGGCGAGCTTGCGGCCGCCGAGGTCGAAGGTTCGGATCACGCACCACTGGGGCGCGGTGGCCTCGGCCAGCGCTTTGTAGAGCTGGAAATGCTCTTCTTCATTCGGCAGCAACGGACTTTTCGAGATGTAGAGAAATTCCGATCGATAGAGTCCGATGCCCTCGGCGCCGAAACGAATCGCGTCCTTCAGCTCTTCGACGAGTTCGATATTCGCCTGCAGCGTGATGCGGCGCTCGTCCCTGGTGACTGCAACGAGGTCTCGATTTTCGAGCAGCCGGCGCTCGGCCTCTTCGTGACGGATGACGCGCGTCTGGTACTCGGCGATCATCGCCTGCGTCGGGTTGACGAGCACCGTCCCTTCGTAACCGTCGATGATCACCATCTCGTCGTTGTCGACGACTTTGGTCAGGCGCGGAACGCCGATGATGGCCGGCATGAAGAGCGACTTGGCGATGATCGAGGTGTGCGACGTCCGGCCGCCTGCCTCGGTTGCAAATCCGACGATCGGCCGGCGATTGAAATGGATCGTGTCGGACGGCGTGAGATCGTCGGCCAGGATGATGACGTCGTGCGTGATCTCCGAGACGTCGTGATGTGCGATGCCCTGCAGATTTTTCAGCACGCGGTCGGCGACGTCCTTCACGTCGGCGACGCGCTCGCGCAGGTAGACGTCATCGAAACTCAGAAACCGCGCCTGCAGCTCTTCCTGCACCTCGGCCATCGCCCACTCGGCGTTGACCTGTTCGGCCTCGATCTTCTGGATCACTTTGTCGGCGAATGATGGATCGCTGACCATCATCGCGTGCGCCTCGAAAATCTGCGCGTATTCGTCGCCCATCGAGCGCTTCACGCGCTGTTTCAGTTCCTGAAGCTGCGTCTTCGTTTTCTCGACCGCTTCGAGAAAGCGATTGACCTCGGATGGCACTTCGTCATCGCGAATCGGAACGCGATAAATGGCCGCTTCGCGCCGCTCGATGATGACCGCACGGCCGATGGCGATGCCAGGCGAAACGCCGATCCCTTTGTAGGTTCGGATGGCGCTACGCGACGCGGTAGCGAGTCTGACGGTGCCTTCGGTGAGCATGAAATGCGGCTTCGAATGAGCCGCAAGTCATTCTACTTCATCGAATTTCGCGTCGATGAGCTTCTCGATCGCTTCGACCGCCGCGGCTTCATCCTCGCCATTCGCTTTGATGGTGATGACTGTGCCGCGGCCGGCGGCGAGCAGGAGAATGCCGAGGATGGACTTGCCGTCGACTTCTTCGTCGCCCTTGCGGATCTTGATGTCGGAGCGGAACCGCGCGGCGCAGTGGACGAGCTTCGCCGCGGCGCGCGCGTGCAGGCCGAGCTTGTTCTTGATCTCGATGTCGTGCTCGATCACGATGCCGCCCGCCGTTCCGCGGTGAGAAGTTCCGACGCGACGCGGATCGCTTTCGAACCTTTCTCGCTGATCGTGTGTGCGACCGAAGTGAGGTCCTTGCCATCCTGCTGCAGCGTCGTGAACTTCACGACCATCGGCAGGTTGACGCCGGTGATGATCTCGACGCGGTCTTTCTCGAGAAACGAGAGGCTGATGTTGCTGGGTGTGCCGCCGAACATGTCGGTGAAGATGATGACGCCGCCGTCCGTGCCGACCCGGTCCAGCGCCACGCGGATTTTCTCGCGCGCCTCGTCGACGCTGTCGGTCCACTCCAGCGGCACCGCCTCGATGACGACATCCGTCGCCTCAATTTTGCGGGCGGCGTTGAGCAGTTCATTCGCCAGGTTCCCGTGCGTCACGATCAAAGCACCAATCAATCCACTCTCCTCTTGCAGCGCGCGAATGATAACCGTCAATCTGTGTAATCTGCGTCATCTGCGGATTGCGATGTTTATACGCAGATGTGGCGCAGATTAGGCGTCCTACCGCTTGCAGTCGCGGTGGACGATCTCGATTGCGTAGCCGCTGGCGGCGAGATCGTCGGCGAGGCGCTGTCCGATGGCAACGGAGCGGTGTTTGCCGCCGGTGCAGCCGATGCCGATCGTGAGGTAGCTCTTCATCTCTTTCTGATACTGCGGCAAGAGATACGTGACGAAGTCGAGGAGCTTGCCGTAGAAGACGTCGTATCCCGGCTGCGCTTTCAGGTACGCGACGACCTCGGCGTCGAGTCCCGTCTTCGGGCGCAGCGATTCGACGAAGTGCGGGTTCGGCAGGAAACGGACGTCGAAGAGCAGGTCGACGTTGTACGGCATCGCGTACTTGAATCCGAAGGTGACGATCGTAACCAGCATCGTCACTTTCTCGTCCTTCAACTCGAAGCGCCGCATGACCTCGGCCTTGAGCTCGTGCAC
>JBAVBF010000517.1:0-8942 GCA_049586115.1 Thermoanaerobaculia bacterium
GTCATCACCAGCGAGCAGTCGATCGCGTCACCGCGCAGCAGCCAGCATCACGCGCGTTCTGAATCGACGACACCGCGTGTCATCGACGAAGCCCCTGCCCGCATCGAAGCGCCCCTCGCCGGCGCCGCCACGCCGCGCGCCCCTGCAACTGACTGCTGAGCCTCTCTTTCGGTTCGCGGTTTAGTTGTTGCTGGGAAGGAAATCACCATGATCGATAAAGTTCTCACCTCCATCTTCGGCTCGAAGCACGAGCGCGACGTCAAGAAAATGCTGCCGATCGTCGCGCAGATCAACGCGCTCGAATCCGAGATCAGCAAGCTGTCCGACGACGGACTCCGCGCGAAAACGCAGGAGTTCCGCGAGCGCCTTCGTCCGGCCGTCGAAGTGGTCGAAGCGGCCAAAAAAGAAATCCCGCGCGATGAAATCGTCATTCGCACGGCGAAGGAAGACCTGCAGGCAGCGCTCGATGCCATTCTCCCCGAGGCCTTTGCAGTCGCACGCGAAGGCGGCAAACGCATCCTCAACATGCGTCACTTCGACGTTCAGCTCATGGGCGGCATCGTCCTGCATCGCGGCAAGATCGCTGAGATGAAGACCGGCGAAGGGAAGACGCTCGTGGCCACGCTGCCGGTCTATCTCAACGCGCTCACCGGCCGCGGCGTGCACGTCGTCACCGTCAACGATTACCTTGCCCGCCGCGACTCCGAGTGGATGGGCCGTCTCTACAAGTTCCTCGGCCTCAGCGTCGGCGTGATCCAGAATCATCACGGCGATCGCGAGCGGCAGGAAGCTTACGGCTGCGACGTCACCTACGGCACGAACAACGAGTACGGCTTCGACTACCTCCGCGACAACATGAAGTTCGATCTCGAAGCGATGGTGCAGCGCGACCACGTCTACGCCATCGTCGACGAGGTCGACTCGATCCTCATCGATGAAGCGCGCACGCCGCTCATCATCAGCGGTCCGTCGGAAGAGAGTCCCGGCAAGTACTACGCCGTCGACCGCATCGTGCCGCGCCTCGTCAAGGACAAGGATTACCAGGTCGATGAGAAGCAGCACACGGCAGTGCTGACCGAGGAGGGCGTGCTGCATGCCGAGAAGCTCCTCGGCGTCAACAATCTCTACGACCCCGACAACATGGACACGCTGCACGCCGTCCAGCAGGCGCTGCGCGCGCACACGCTGTACAAGCTCGACGTCGAATACGTCGTCAAGGACGGCGAAGTCCTCATCGTCGACGAGTTCACGGGCCGTCTCATGCCCGGCCGCCGCTGGAGCGACGGTCTTCATCAGGCCGTGGAAGCGAAAGAGGGCGTGAAGATCGAGGCCGAGAACCAGACGCTGGCCACGATCACGTTCCAGAACCTCTTCCGCATGTACGACAAGCTGGCGGGCATGACCGGCACCGCGGATACCGAGGCCGCAGAGTTCTACAGCATCTACAAGCTCGAGGTCGTGGTCATCCCACCAAATCGCCAAATGGTTCGCAAGGATCAGGGCGATCTGGTCTACCGCACCGAGCGCGAAAAATTCAACGCCATCGTCGACGAGATCAAGGTCCTCAACGAAAAAGGACAGCCGGCCCTGGTCGGAACGATCTCGATCGAGAAGTCGGAGGCGCTGTCATCGGCGCTGAAGCGCAAAGGCGTCCCGCACGTCGTCCTGAACGCGAAGTATCACGAGAAGGAAGCCGAGATCGTCGCGCAGGCGGGACGCAAAGGCGCGGTCACGATCGCCACGAACATGGCCGGCCGCGGCACGGACATTCTCCTCGGCGGTAATCCCGAATTCGCGGCAGCGCAGAAGAACAAGGATGTCGCCGATCCCGCCGAGCGCAAACGCATCGAGGAAGAGACCGAGGCGCAATGGAAGCACGATCACGATGAAGTGGTCCGCCTCGGCGGCCTGCACATCGTCGGCACCGAGCGCCACGAGTCGCGCCGCATCGACAACCAGCTTCGCGGCCGTTCCGGACGCCAGGGCGATCCCGGCGCGTCGCGTTTCTACCTCTCGCTCGAAGACGATCTGATGCGCATCTTCGGCGGCGATCGCCTCATGAACTGGATGGAACGGCTCGGTATGGAAGAAGGCGTCCCCATCGAGCACGGCATGGTCACGCGTTCGATCGAGCGCGCGCAGAAGCAGGTCGAAGGCCGCAACTTCGAGGCCCGCAAACACCTTCTCGAATACGACGACGTAATGAACAAGCAGCGCGAGTCGGTCTACACACTGCGCCGCTCGATCCTCGACGGCCGCGAGGGGAAGGATTACATCCTCAACTCCGCCGACGAGATCGTCGACTTCCTGATCGAGACGTATATCCCCGCCGACGTCCGCGAGCAGCCGGACGAGGACAAGCTGAACGCGGAGCTCTACGACTTTTTCGGCATCGATCTGAAAACCGCCGGCGTCGATCTCGTCACGATGACTCCCGCCGCCGTGAAGGACCGCGTGATCGAAGTCGTCAACCAGCGCTACGAGCAAAAGGAGTCGTCGATCGGCCCCGAGATGATGCGCCTGCACGAGAAGTACATCCTCCTGCAGGTCATCGATCAGCTCTGGAAAGATCACCTTCTCAACGTCGATCACCTCAAAGAAGGCATCGGCCTGCGCGGCTACGGCCAGCGCGATCCGCTCATCGAATACAAGAAAGAGTCGTTCGAGATCTTCCAGGAAATGATGGAAGCGATCCAGGACCGCGTCGTGAAGTACCTCTGGAAAACGGAGGTGGTCGTAGAACGAGAAGGGGATCGGGAAGACGTCCAGCGAGTCCAGCGCGCGATGCCGCCGCCGAAACAGAAAGCGGCGCCAATGATTTTCTCCGGCTCCGGCGGAGCGTCGGGCCCGGTGCAGGTCCAACGCAAAGAACCAAAGATCGGCCGCAACGATCCCTGCTGGTGCGGCAGCGGGAAAAAGTACAAGAAGTGCCACGGGACCGCGGCTTAAACCTACCGGCGTAAACTGAGCCTCGCATGCCCCACATCGCGATCGACTACGACAAGGAGAAACTCCGCGACTTCTGCCGCAAATGGAAGGTGACGGAGTTCTCCCTTTTCGGGAGTGTCGTGCGCGACGATTTCGGGCCGGACAGTGATGTGGATGTAATGGTGACCTTCGAGGAGGACGCCCCATGGACGCTTTTCAGCCTCGTCCACATGGAGGATGAACTGGCCGAGATCTTCGGCCGGCCGGTCGACCTCTGTGAACGACCAGGAGTCGAGCGAAGCCGGAACCGCTTTCGGCGTGAATCAATCCTTTCGAGTGCGGTGCCACTTGAATTCTGAAGATTCTGGACTTCTGGACGACATTCTCGAGTCGGCACGCCTTGCCCTTTCCTACGTGGACGGGATTACTGACGACCAGTTTGACTCCGACCAACTTCGCCAGGACGCCGTGGCGTATCGGATCGGAATCATCGGCGAAGCGACACGTTCGCTCTCAGTCGCGGCCAAGGATGCGATCGGTCTTGATTGGACTGCGATGATGGGCATGCGAAATCGCCTCTTTCATGGCTATCGAGATACGAATCTCCTGACGCTGTGGAAAACGGTAAAAATCGACCTTCCCGAAGTGGTTTCGCTCATCGAACCATTTCTCCAACGCTGACGTATCATCCCGCGCCATGCTTCCTGAAAAAACGTTCGAGAACCGCGTCGGCATCATCACTGGCGGCGGGACGGGGATCGGATTCGCTATCGCGCGCGAGCTCGCCAAGCTCGGCGCCACCGTGATCATCGCCAGCCGCAGCGAAGAACACCTCGGGCCTGCCGTCGAGCAGTTGCGCAGCGAGACGGGACGCGCCAACGCCGCGGATTTCGTCGCACTCGACGTGCGCGATGCCGAAGCAGTCGAGACGATGGCGGCGAAGGTCCACACCGATCACGGCCGCATCGACTTCCTCGTCAACAACGCTGGCGGCAACTTCATCTCGCCCGCCGACCAGCTCAGCGTCAACGGCTGGAACGCCGTCATCGGTATCGTCCTCAATGGAACGTTCTACTGCACCAGCGCTGTAGGTAAGCGAATGATCGCCGCCAGGAGCGGCACGATCCTCAACATCATCGCCAACTACGCCTGGACCGGCGCCCCCGGCGTCGTCCACTCCGCCAGCGCTAAAGCCGGCGTGCTCGCGATGACGCAAACGCTGGCCGTGGAATGGGCCCGTCACAAGATCCGCGTCAACGCCATTGCCCCCGGACCAGTCCACACCGAAGGCGCGTCAAAGCGCCTCTTCCCGAACGAAATGATCGAGGAAGGCATCCGCAAAACGATCCCCCTGCGCCGTTTCGCGACCCTCGAAGAAGTCGCCAACGCTGCCTCCTACCTCCTCTCCGATTACGCCTCCTACGTCACCGGCGAAGCGTTAGTCATCGACGGCGGCCAATGGCTCAGCGGCGCCGACTATTGGACGAGGGTGCAGCAGATGGCGCCGAAGTGATTGCACCTTCGCGCGTGACGCTGTCCGAATGAAATTAGCGATGGTGGGTAGGGTTTGCCGCCCTGGGGACACTCCTCTTACAGCGCTACCGTCGGCACGGTAGGAATCGTCAGGTTCTGCTAATTCGAGTCAAACCGCCCAGCGACAGGAGTCTGAGCCGTGGATGAGAAATCCATAATCCGCTTTACGAGAACAGTGCGCTCAATCATCAAGTTTTCCGCATTAACCTTGCCCGTGTTTTTCGTATGGCTGCGTTTTCGAGGCGTAGACGTGATGCCTGTCGTCAGGACTTTGCCGGCGACTGTTCTTCTCCGTGCATCCCTCGTTCTTTATTATTTTTCATGGTTATACGGAACAATGTTCGATACGGACATTCAGGAATTGGTTTATTACACCGCACCGACGGAGGAAGGAAAGGTACCTCCGGCCGCCATCGTGATCATGCTTTCCATCGCGGCGATGTTCGGAGTTCTGTGTGCAATCAAGTCCTTCCAGCAGTTTCTGATGTTTTTAGTCGGTTTTTGGCTGCTGGACATCCTATCTTGGAGGTATCTCGTCACGCGGCTGCTTCCGTCGGTGTTTCGCGACTCTTTAGATCATTTCAATAAATACGACGACGATGCCAGGATCGATCAACTGGAGTTTGTGAAGGATTATCATATTGGCCGCTGGAAATGGTTTCGTTCCTTGGGTGGCTTAGTATTACTTGTCGCTCTCAACGTAATTGCTCAAACCTCGATAATCGATCAGTTGGCAGCTCGTATTCACATGAGCGTCGATACAACTCTTGCGCTTGCGGTCGCGATGTTTCTGCTGTTCGTCGAAGGCTGGGTGTGGACTATGCGGCTCAAGACCCGGTTTGCGATTCAAACAATCGAGCGTCTCCGCCATCGTTATCGTCGACCGGTCCCCGCCTGATTTGCTGGTGGGATATCCTTTTCGAAGCTATCCTGAAAAAGTGCGTGGAGTGAGCGGATCGTGCGGAGAGCTTGGAATACGTTCGCCATCACGCCGTAGCCGATGATGAGCAGCAGGGCGAAGAGCGGCGGGTCGGGGATGCCGCAATCGTCGCCGCGGATGAGCGAGTTAGCGACGAGCAGGCTGACGGTGATGATGCCGGCAATACCGACGACGATGTTGTAGGCGAGGCGGCGCGATTCCCACCAATGCAGCACCGCGCCGGCGCCGGTCGGCACTTCGTCACGGTTGAAGGGATATCGATCGAGGACGGCTCACTGCGTTCGGGAGTCTACTGCTGCGCCGCGTCGAGAGGCTCGATGCTGGTCAGAGCAGTGGCGATCGCAGTGCCGGCGCTCAGACCGGCCACAATGTCGCTCGTCCAGTGACGATCGCGGTACAGCCGATTCATTCCACCCGCGATTGGGACTATGGCAATCGCCGCGGTGATGGGAACGCTCACCACACCGCTTCGACGGAGAATGTACGCCAGTGTGAACATCTCGGCGGCTGCTCCCGTCGTGTGGCCACTTGGAAAGCAACATTCGCGTTCGCCGTCTTTACTTGTGGGCGCATATTGCTGCGGCAGGATTTCGGTGAAACACCGGCCTGCGATCATTGCGACCAACGGCGACGATGCGATCGGCAGCCAGACGCGAAGGCCGAGGTGGCGGAAGCGGACGGCCACCGCCACGCAGCACGCGATCAGGAGTGCTGGCGAGGTGGTCGCCGTTAAAACGGCGGAAACAATATCCATCGATGGTGAGCGCAACACGGCGATTTTTTGTCGCAGTACTTTGTCGAACGGCCGCGCTTCGCCGGTAGCGACGCTCTTCACGACCAAAAGGAATGCTCCGACCGATGACGTGAAAACCAGCAAACGAAACGGTTGTCGGGTGCGCGAGCTCACGGCTACGGAAGAGCAATGTCTGTTCCGCTACTTGCTCAGATAGTCGACAGCCACATGCGCCATCGCCCTCACGCCCAACTCCAATCCGCTCTCCTCGACATAAAACAGTGGCGAGTGATTCGATGCCGCTTCCTCGGCGGTCTTGCCGTTCTGCCGTGTGCCGAGCCAGAAGAAGAGACCCGGCACCTTCTGCTGGAAGAACGAAAAGTCCTCGGCGCCGAGGACGGCGTTGTCGACTTGCACATTCGCGGCGCCGGCGGTGCGGCGGAGGGTTGGCGCCATCCGCTCCGTGATTGCGGGGTCGTTGTACGTGATCGGGTAGCCCTCGGTGATCGTTACCGTCGCGATGGCGCCGCTGCTGCGGGCGATGTCTTCGGCAGTGCGTTTGATCCTCGCGTGAATGTCGTCGCGCATCTTTGCGTCGAGGGAGCGGATCGTGCCGATCATCTCCACGTCGTCGGGGATGATGTTGTTGCGGACGCCGCCGTGGATGGCGCCGACGGTGACGATCGATGGCGCGAGCGACGAATCGACCTGGCGGCTGGGGATGGTCTGCAGGCCCAGGACGATCTGCGCGGCCACCACGATCGGATCGACGCCGAGCCAGGGGTAGGCGCCGTGGGTCTGCTTGCCGTGCACCACGATCTTGAACGAATCGACGGCGGCCATCATCGAGCCGGGGCGATAGGCGATCTCGCCGACGGGATAGCGCGAGGTCACGTGCAAGCCGAAGACGGCGTCGACCTTCGGATTCTCGAGCGCGCCTTCTTTCACCATCAGCATCGCGCCGCCTTCTTCCCCCTCGGGCGCGCCCTCTTCTGCCGGCTGGAAGAGAAACTTGACCGTGCCGGGAATCTCGTCACGCATGCCGGTCAGGACTTCGGCCACGCCGAGGAGGATGGCCACGTGCGCATCGTGCCCGCAGGCGTGCATGACGCCGACTTCGTGTCCGTTGAAGGTCGTGCGCACGGTCGATTTGAAGGGGAGGTCGACCTGCTCGACGACCGGCAATGCATCCATGTCCGCGCGCAGTGCGACCACGCGTCCCGGCTTGCCGCCGCGAAGAAGACCGATGCCGCCGGTGTGCGCGACGGGTGTCTTCACCTCGATGCCGAGCTCGCGCAAACGGTCCGCCACGATCTTCGACGTGCGCGTCTCGCGGTTGCCGAGCTCCGGATGTTCGTGAATGTCGCGCCGGCAGGCGATGACTTTCGCCTCAACCTTTTTCGCGGCGTCGTCGATGCGTTGATCGAGCGTGGTTGCGGCGTCGAGCGTTGCGGACATGAGGACCTCCAGAGCGAGGACGGCGAGCAGGCGCATTTCGCGCATTGTAGTTGCGGCGCTACGCGGCCCACGATGAAGACGGAGACGTTGGCCGAGCCTTGGGCAACCAACGCTGCCGGCCGTGCCGGCTATTGAGGCACGATCTCGCCGCGAAGCGCTTCCGCTTTGCGAATCAGCTCGCCGAACCATTCCGCGAAGTGCGTTTCGCCGCGCTCCTCGGCCAGCGCTTTCGTCCCCGAGGCCATGGTGATGAATTGATCGATGAAGCCGCGCAATTCATCGCTGACGCCCATCAGAAGCAGCGTCGACGACTGCCCTTCGATCGTCTTGAACGCCTGCAACGCCTGCGCGTACTCGTTCGAAAAGTACGCGAAGTTTTCGCGGGCTTCATCGGAACGCTGATCGTCGTCGGTCATAGCGCACCCGATGCTGCGGATTTTGGGCCAGTGAATGGCAGACTAGCCACATGCCGGAAGGCGACAGCATCTATCGCGCGGCGCAGGGGCTGCATCGCGCGCTGGCCGGAAAGACAGTGACTTCGTTCGAGACCGTGTTGCCGAAACTCGCGCGGGTCGATGACGACGCGCCCGTAGCCGGACGAACGATCGAGCGTGTCACCTCGGCCGGCAAGAACCTGATCATCGAATTCTCCGGCGATCTCCATCTGCACACACACATGAAGATGAACGGCAGCTGGCACATCTACCGTCCGGGCGAACGTTGGAAACGTCCCCGCCGCGACATGCGCATCGTCATCGGCACCGACGAATTCGTGGCCGTTGCGTTCACCGTTCCCGTGGCTGAGTTTCACACCAGCCGTAGCCTCGCGCGGGACAACGATCTCCGCCGCATGGGTCCCGACCTCCTTGGCAAGATGTTCGATCGCGACGAAGCGTTGCGGCGGATTCGCGCGCGTCCCGACGAAGAGATCGCGAACGTGCTCCTCAATCAGCGAGTCCTGGCCGGGATCGGCAACATCTGGAAATCGGAGTCGCTCTTCTGCGCCGGCATCGATCCGTTTCACCACGTGGCCGATCTCGAGGACACGCAACTCGAACGCATCGTCGACTGCGCATACAAACTCCTCGGCCGCAGTGCCGGCGGCCGTTCGGAATTCTCCGTCTACAGCCGTGGCAACGATCCGTGCCGAAGGTGCGGAACACCGATTCGTTATCGCAAGCAGGGAGTGGACGCGCGCGGAACGTATTGGTGTCCCAAGTGCCAAACTTAAAATCATTTCAGACAGTCTTCGAAATGAGTCATAAGAAAAAGATTGACACCGCAAATTGATTCGTCTAATCTCCGTCTCCCCATGATCACGTTGAGAAAAAATCAATTCGGCGCCCCCGC